>CADBLV010000253.1 GCA_902795555.1 uncultured Eubacteriales bacterium
CAGCGTGCCGAAGGTGGCTGTGAACGCGATGAAGAACGAATTCAGGAAGAAGGTGCCGAAGGTGTATCCCATGAACCCCTTCCATCCGTTCTGATAGTTGGCGAGGGTCCATTCGGAGGGGATCAGCTGACCTGAGGTGGGCAGCACCATTTCCGTGGGCTTGAAGGAGCTGAACACCATCCACACGAGGGGATAGATCATGATGATGCCGCCGAGGGAAACCAGGACATGGAAAAGAACGGTTTTTACTTTTTTGCCTGTCATATCTTCTCCACTCCTTTCTCAGCCGTCATAGACCCATTTTTTACGGCTCCAGAAGAGGAAGACCGTGACCAGGGAAACAATCACCAGCATAATCCAGGCCAGGGCCGAGGCATAGCCCATCTGGCTCTTGCCGGAGGCCGGGAAGGCCTTGTTATACTGATAAACCGTGTAGAACAGGGTGGAATTCCGGGGCGCGCCGTTGGTGATCAGCTTGGACTGGGTGAATGCCAGGAAGGAGTTGATCGTCTGCTGCACCAGATTGAAGAAAATCGTCGGGGTCAGCAGGGGCAGGGTCACCGTCCAGAACTGACGCGGCTTCGTAGCGCCGTCCACGTCCGCCGCCTCATACAGTTCCCGGGGGATCTGCTTGAGGGAGGAGAGGAAGATCAGCATGGAGGAGCCGAACTGCCACACGGTGAGGATGATCAGCACCCAGATGGCCGGACCCTCGCTGAACCAGTTATAGCCCGCCATGCCCGGGAAGATATTCGAGAGAATGGCGTTCAGGGTTCCGTTGGATTCGAACACCCGCCGCCACAGGATGGCCACCGCCACGGAGCCGCCGATGATGGAAGGCAGGTAATACACTGCCCGATAAAGCCCGATGGCCTTGGAATTATGATTGAGGATCAGGGCGACGATCAGGGCGAAGATGACCTTCAGGGGGGTGCCCACCAGGGCGAAATAACAGGTCACGCCCAGGGCTTTGGTGAATACGGTGTCCTTCGTAAAGATGCGGATGTAGTTATCCAGTCCGATCCACTGAGGCGCGGTCTGAATGTCATATTTGCAGAACGAATAATACAGGCTCAGCCCCATGGGGATGGCCATGAACATGAGAAAGCCCAGAATAAACGGCAGGCTGAAGATGAAGCCCGCGGTGGATTCCTTATGCACAAAGGCCTGGAATGATTTTCGCTCCTTCATGCCATTGACGGCTTGCAACGCTGCCACCTCCTTGAACGGAATGATCTTGCGGGGATTGATGTTAGAAAGCTTCCGGAAAGAACGGATTGTCCGGAAAAACCGGGATTTCCGGAATGACCGGAATGATTTGGAAAAGGAGGGAACCCAAAGGCGCCCTCCTTTTCCGATTCAAGAATCACATTCTTTCGGTCAAGGGTAAAACCGTTATGTGATCAGTAGCTCGCAGCCAGGTCGTTGACGGAATTCACGAAATCGGCGCCGGCATCTTCCGCGGTGATGGAAGGATTCTTGACCAGCACTTCGTCGCTCAGCCGCTTGATGATGTCGTCATTGGCGGTTCCGGCATAGGCGGGCAGCGGCGGGAAGATCGGGGAGGAGCACTGCTCGACCTTGGCCAGGTAGGCGGCGGCGGTGCCGTAGGTGGGATCGATTTCGTTCACAGCGTCCGCGATTTCAGCGGCCACCGCGCTGTTGGCGGGGATGCCGCGCTCGGCCCGCAGCTTGATGTTGGCCTGAGGATCGTTGATCAGGTAGTTCAGGAAGGCAACCGCCAGATCCGGGTTCTTGCTGTCCGTGGTAACGGAGAAGAACTGACCGGGCTTCATATAGTTGGAAGCCTGGGGATTGGCGCTGGCCCAGGAGGTGATGCCCAGCTCGATGTTGTCAGCGGCCGCGGCGGAAGCGAAGGCAGCCAGCTGATTCGAGAAGGCGAAGGCACACCAGGTCCGGGAGGAATCGGTGGCGCCGAACACCAGGGGATGAGAGACGATGTTGCTGGCTTCCACGTTGGCGATCTGGTTGTTATCAAACAGCCAGCCCTCGGAGATGCCCTTCATCAGGCGGGCATAGTATCCGGTTGCTTCTTCAGCGGTGATGCAGGCGCCGTTGGCGTCCCACAGCGCCTGATGGCCCAGGCCGCGGGCGTAATAGGTGATGTGGTTCTCAGAGTTGCCGTCGCCGTAGATCACGCCGATGCCGCGGGCTTCGTAGATCTTGCG
>CADBLV010000254.1 GCA_902795555.1 uncultured Eubacteriales bacterium
CCCATCCATCTAGTTCATTCTTTCCTGCTATGTCCTTTTCCCGGTACTTCTGTGCGGAGGAAAACATACTCACAGTCGGAAGAGCGTTCGCTGTCAAAATGATAGCCGCTCCAGTTGAAGTCCTTTATCTGTTCGGGCGTCTCTGCATGAATTCCCGCCATGAAGCGTACCATCTCACCTCTGGCCATTTTTGCATAGACGCCCTTCCGATTTTGCCGGTGAGATAAGAATCATCATGCCAGTTCTCCCACCCTCTGAGACACATCAGACTGATCTTTGTATTTCCGAAAACTCATAACCCAGACGCCGCGGAGACCGTATGGCTGACACCAGTGATTTTGATGCTGTCGGCCTCAACATGACACCCGTAACAGGAAACCTGTACTCCGGCCTTCACGGCACGAGCCAGCGCCTGTCCGAACTCCGGGTGTGTGTCATTATTTGGCAGAACTGTATGGATCCCGTTCATCTGGATCACAAAGGCGATCTGACAATGATAGCCTTTCTTTGCGGCGGCAGCCAGTTCATCGAGGTGCTTTACACCGCGCTCTGTCGGCGCATCCGGAAAGAGCCCGATTCCCCGTTTCAGATCCGCTGCCAGCGTACAGCCCTTGACTTCCGTCAGATATTTCTCCCCCTGCCTTTCCATATAGAAATCAAACCGGGAATCCCCATAGGTATACTCTGGTTTCACCACATCGTAGTTCAGACTCATGAGCTGCTGCTTCATCAGTTCATTCGGCGCAAGGCTGTCAATATTCACCCACATAAGTTCCGGCCTATATACGGAGATCAGATCATACGCTGTCTTCCTGTTGGGATCCCCTGCTTTCTGAAGAGTAATCTTCGCTCCCGGGACCAGAAGTTCCTTGAGGCGCCCTGTATTTTTCACGTGAACCGGCTCAGTTTTTCCATCAAGAAGAACCTCCGCGACAAAGCGGTTGATTCGTCGTACGAATACAGCGGGGACGGTATTTTCGTAATGGATGACTGGATTTGAAATTGACCGCAACGCTTCTTCCATGGCTGCCAGCTCTCCGTTTCACACCCCTTTTTCCTGAGAATCGTCTACACCAGCACCAGCAATACACCCATCGCCGCCGCTTCCGTTACCAGCGGCACCATCGCCATGTAAAAGGCGCGCATTTCCTCCATCCGGTAATAGGCGACATACAGCACCATGCTGATCAGAAAAGCCGCTGCTGTCACGACACACATAGCCGCAAAGCGGCCGTCCGAAAGGCTTCCTCCGGCGTTCAGCCGGTTGATCACATGGATTTCCAGTGCTGTCCAGCCGACGATGAGGATCAGCTCCGTTGTGACGACCCTGTCGAAGAGGTACCGCGTGACCAGCAGCAGTACGATATACGCGGCTATGCCTGCAGCGGCAATATACGGCGGGTTGATCTTCTTTGGAAGCACTTCCTCCCCGCCAGGCATGAGGCTGAAAATGATCCCGGCGATCCCCAGGAGCGCTGTGACAAGAAGAAGCACCCCGTTGATTCCGCCGGCCCGGCTCACATATTCTCCGGGGCGGAAACCGCGATACCACCAGATCAGATAGAATACACAGCATAAGATGAGCAAAACCTGCCCTGTCACGATACGATGCATCATTTCTGCTCCTTTGTCCCTTTTTCACGAAGGGTTCCTCATCTCAAGGATAGATATTTTTTATTTAATCATCATATCTGTGAAGATCTTCCCAGGCGTTCCTGATCGTAGGTTCCCATGCCCAGTATAGATTCATAATATCGTCATTCGTTTCACACTGTAGCATCTGCCAGTGAAAATCATTATATCGTTCTCTTTCTAAGACTTCCCTGGCAAGCTTATCAAATTCCTCTAAAGCATGTTCACCCGCATATTGAATCTTGTTTCCGGCATCATTATTCTGCATTCCGGAGTATCTGTCTCCGACAGGCCACGGTTTTGGTTTCGGCTTTCTGTTGAAAAGATAGGCGAGAACAAGCTCAATAGCCAGAATCCCGACGGCGGTGACAGGCCCAAACAGGATGCCGAATACAATATCCAGGATGATTACCAACAGCTTATTCTCTTTCCAATATCCCGACATTATAATCACAAACAGGATCGCTCCGATTATGAAAACAATGCCCCTCCACTCGCCGGGTCCTGCTGCAAGCCACCTGGATACCTCTTTGCCAAATAGCCCTGATTTAACGAATGAATTCATTAGCAGCTCCTTCTTTAGAAATTATACGATCCCACTTACAGGACTTACATCGTATGACGGTTTAATGATAAATCATTTGATAAATTAAGTACATCATAAGATGGCAGATCTTTCCGGACAGAAAAAAGCGGCC
>CADBLV010000255.1 GCA_902795555.1 uncultured Eubacteriales bacterium
GCCCGGCGGCTTCGGAAACAGGGTCGTCTGCCATGTTCAGCCAGTGAGTTCGCGGATCGCGCCGGAACCAGGTCATCTGTCGCTTGGCGAAGCGCTTGATGGCGGCAGCCAGTTCCTCCGTCATCGCATCTTCGCTCATAACCCCTGTGAGATACCAGGTAAGATATTTATATTCCAGGCCGAGTTTCAGCAGGAAAGTCTGACTGACGCCGTCGTCCAGTAAGGTGCGAACTTCCTCGATCATGCCCTGATCGAGGCGCCGCCGGAGCCGTTCATCGATTCTTTCCTTCAGAATTTCCCGGGGCCAGGTGATGCCCAGCTTCAGCACTTCGAAACGGGGGGATTTCCGGCCGGGTTGTAAATCGCCGGCGGAGAGCTTCTCCAGGGCGCGCATGACCCGATGACGGTTCCGGGGATCAATGTCTGTGTCCGGCAGCTCTTTGAGCAGCATCTGATACAGGGTGGGAGTATCGTACGTTTCCAGCTTTTCCCGCAGGGTATGATCCGGCGCGCGGTCGCTGAGCAGATAACCGTCTGCCACGGCATCAATATACAGTCCCGTGCCGCCAACCAGAAAGGGAACCCGGCTGCGAGAGCGTATCTCATCGGCCGCCTGAAAGGCCAGACGCTGAAAATCCGCCATGGAGAAAAATGAACCGGGATCGACCACGTCCAGCAGATGATGCGGGACTCCGCGCATTTCTTCCGGTGTGATCTTTCCGGAACCGAGGTCCAGGCGCCGATAAACCTGACGGGAGTCAGCGGAAATGATCTCTCCGCCGAATCGACGCGCCAGCTCGACTCCCAGGGCACTTTTCCCGGAGGCGTTTGTTCCTTCAACAACGATCATTTTCGGCAGCATGCTTGATTTTCCTTCCTGGCATTTTCGAGATGATCAATTACGGATCGCGAATAAAATATGCCTCAGGAGCATGATACCACAGACAGGTCAAAGGGTTCAAGCTGCCAATTATTCCGGGGGCCCTGAAAAAGCATATTTTGACAGGAAGACCGAAAAAGATACAAAATATGGTTTTTCATGCGAAAAAAAGCTTGACAGAAGGACAGGAATGGATATACTTGTAGAGCAAACTATTCAAGGAGGTAATCCCTTTATGAACAAGAGTGAACTGATTTCCGCCATGATGAAGAAGACTGCGCAGACCAAGAAGGATACCGAAGCCGCACTGGGCGCTCTGGTGGATGTGATTTCCGACGCGATGGTCAAGGGTGACAAGGTCCAGCTGGTTGGATTCGGCACCTTTGAAGCGAAGGACCGCCCCGCACGCGTTGCGCGCAATCCCCGCACGGGTGAAGAAGTGAAAATTGCCGCCAGCAAAGCTCCTGCTTTCAAGGCCGGAAAGGCGCTTAAGGACGCCCTGAACAAGTGATTCTTCCGCCACCTCTCCGCGGTTTATGAAGGCCGCGGATTTTTCATTTCGTCCTGATGATGAAAAATGGTTGCAATCACTATCCATTTGTGATAAACTGATCACAGTCATATCCTGATAAACGGGAGGAAGTTGGCATGTTCGCAGAAGGGAAAAGCAAGCGATATTTCACGACATGCGCGGTCGTGGTTCTTGCTTTGTGTTTTGCGATATTTTCTCTGGCGGAGATTCTGATGCCGGAAGCCTCCGGAAAATCTGTCGTGAAAAAAGGCGACCTGGTCGTGGATAACAGCCATATGGATCAGGGATACATCATGATCAAAGCCAAGTCCAGCAAGAAACGATACAAGGTTCGGATTACTACTTCCGGGGCCAAACTGAATTACGATCTGAACAGCGACGGTGATTATGAGGTATTTCCTCTTCAGTTCGGCAACGGAAAATACGAGATCGGTCTGTACCGCCAGGCCAGCGGAACCAAGTATGAATCGGTCGGCAAAGCAAGCCTGAAGGTGAAGATGACCGACGAGCTCAGCTGCTTCCTGTATCCGAACCAGTATGTGAATTACAACGAAAAAACGGAATGCGTCGTGGCGGCCACAAAAATGTGCGACGGGATGACGGATCAGGCCGAGATTTTTAAAACGATTTGCAATTACATCAAAAATAATTTTGTCTACGACTTTATTAAAAGCGTCACAGTAGGCAAGGGTGTGCTGCCGGACATCGATGGATGCTGGACCAGCAAGATGGGCATCTGTCAGGATCTGTCCGCTATGACGTGCGCCATGCTGCGTAGCCAGGGCGTTCCGGCCCGGCTGATGATCGGGACACTGGGCGTCAATACCTACCACGCCTGGGTGATGGCTGTGGTGAACGGCGAAGATAAATTCTTTGATCCGACGGCGGAGTTGAATGCCAGCTCCAAGACGGATACCTATACGACGGAACGATACTATTGAGTCGGAAAGTGCGAATTGGAGGGAGAAAGAACATGGCAATCGGAGCGAAGAATAAGAATCAGATCATGTCGTCTGAGGAATTGAGCAGCTTCTGCGATCAGATCGCGCTGATGCTCAGTTCCGGCATGACGCTCCGGGAC
>CADBLV010000256.1 GCA_902795555.1 uncultured Eubacteriales bacterium
ATGCTTTTTCCTTCCGGATCAGCACGGACACTTCCTTGTTTCCCCGTCCCATGGAATCCTTCAGCTGCATCTCGAAACGATAATCACCCCCGCGGAGGTTGGTATAGTCCACGGGCACCAGTTCGCTGCGGCTCACGGTGGTCACAGAGCTGTCAAACCCTTCCAGATGGTAAGACACCTGGGGATTCATCGGGGAATAGTTAAACACGAAACTGCTCACCGTGAGCTTCCGGGCGTCCGAAGGAATAACGAAGGCGCCGGTTCCGTCCGGGTAGATTCGCCTGCCGTCCACATCCACAAAGGGCACGGTCATCTTCAGGTCGTTCACATCCTCGAAGGGAGTTTCTATATTCACCTTCACCACGCCGGACGAACTGGCGATATACAGATCTCCTTCCTCTGTCAGCTCGCTGAAGGAGTTGGCTGTCGCGATATAAGGCAGGCCGTTGGGAATGCCGTAAAACACGGGCTCGATCTCTCCGTTGGCCAGCAGCTGATCCGCCGGAATCACATAGATTCCGTTGCTGGCCAGCACCCAGACATCCCCTTTGCTGTTTTCATAGAGATCGTAATTGTTGGGATACGGAAACTGGCGAACCGTCGTTACCCGATGATCCGGCGTCAGATAAGCCAGGGAGTTGCTGGTCACAATCCAGCAGACCTCCTTCGTCCGACTGCGTTTGATCCGCAGAATGACGTCTGAATTCAGCCCGTCCGCTTTGCCGATGGGTCGAATCCCGTCATCTCCGATCACAAAGATTCCGCCGCTGTCCGATCCCAGGAGGATATCATGATGAAGCCCCTCGGTCACCGTCAAAATTTCCGTCAGGTTGATTCCGTCCTCTTCGCCGTAGCTTGCGACGACCCGGTCGCCTTCAATGACGCATACGCCGCCCGTGTTGGCCACCAGGATGCGGCCGTCCTCACATTCGCTGACGGTCCGGATCCGATCGGAAAACAGCCCGTCCTCCGGCGTGAAGGCCAGCACTTCCCCATGATCATAGCGCAGCAGGCCGTACTTCCGCCAGGTGGAAATCCAGATGCGGCCTTTGCTGTCGCGGATCACGGAACGCAGCCGGACCCCGTCCAGCCAGGCCAGCAGATCCGTCGCCTCCAGGGTTTTTCCGGAAGCCGTAGTCACCTTTGTCAAAGGAAGGCTTTCCAGCTTTTTGTTGTTCTCCGTCACGATCAGCCCGGTGTCGGTGGCGATGAACAGCTTTGACCCATCCATACAGGTCGAATTCACGACCTCGGCAGACACCCCACACAGGGCGAAAACATCCGAAAACTGATTCGGCACGATCTTCATCACGCCCTGCCGGGTGGAGGTGAACCAGAGATTCCCCTCGTAGTCTGTCATCACATGGCCCACCGAATTGTTCATAGGCAGGTTTTCCAGCATATGAAAGCCTTCCTCATCCAGGTTGCCGATGCCGTCGCCGCAGCAGAGCCAGACCTTCCCGTCAATATATTCCATGTACTCCGTATCCAGGATGGGCGAAATATCATAAGATTCCGCCGTCTGAAAAGCATCCTCCCAGGATCCGTAATACACCCATTTGCTGTCCGTTCCGAGATAGAGATATCCCGGACGCTTCGGATCGGGAAGCAGGGAAATGACACCCTTGACAGGCATGTCACCGTGACTGATAAACCCGGTCACCTTTCCCTGCTGCAAGGTAAAGAGATCCCCGTCTGTCGACAGGCCGTAAATCAGCCCGTCCTCCCCGCGTCGGAGATCCTTCACCGTCAGGGCGGCAATCCGATCATCCGCCAGATCGGTCAGCTTCATGTCGGTCCCGATGACGCCGATGCCGAAGGTGCTGCTGACATAGATCGTTCCTTCCGGATCCTCCGCGATCGTCCGCACACTGGAGGATTTCAGCCCGTCCTCCTTGTCCCACCTTTGGAGAGCGCCCTGAACCATGACAAACACTCCGGAATCGTTCGTCCCGATCCAGAGACGATCCCTGCTGTCCACATAAAGGCAGCGGACATTGGCAATGCCGGTCGTGGAATCATAGCGCTCGAAGGTGTTGCCGTCATAGCGGATCAGGCCTGCGTAACTGCCGATCCAGATAAAGCCTTCCGGGGTTTCCGTAATGGCGTTGGCTTCGGAAGTAGGCAGCCCGTTGGGATTGTTATACAGAATCGCGGAATAGCCCTCCGCACGCCCGGTGGGATCCACGCTGGGTTTCAGATTAGGCACGCCGGAAACGTTCATGGCCACCGTTTCCCCGCAGGCCGGAAAGAGCAGACAGAACCACACCAGGAGCAGGGCTATCGTCAGAACCATGCCGGACAATCTGATTCTCATGCTTCTTTTCACTCCTCCGGGAATTTCAAAAAGCTGTTCGGCTTCCACAACGGGTGGAAATCGAACAGCTAATTGTATCATCGTTTGGGTAAAAGTACAAGATATTGGGAAATGTTTCCACTTATTCTCGGTTTTGCATCCCGTTTTATACCACAGAGGTCTCCGCGGCGCGGATGGCGAGCAGGAGGGCGCCCAGGGCGCCGCTGCGGGTGCCCAGCCCCGGCTCGGTGATGTAGGAATCCATGTAGGCCAGAATGGCTTCATGCTGGATATAGCCGTTCAGGAGCGCAGCGGTTTTCTCCCGGATCAGGGGGAAGAGATGTTTCTGCTGCATGACGCCGCCGCCCAGAATGATTTTTTCCGGGGAAAGGGCACAGATGGTATTCGCGCACATCTGAGCCAGGTAATCCGCCTCCAGGGGCCAGGCCGGATGATCCTCCGGCAGCTCATAGGCCTTCTTCCCCCACCGCTTTTCCATGGCCGGACCGGAGGCCAGACCTTCCAGGCAGCCTTTGTGGAAGGGACAGAATCCATCAGGCGCGGGATC
>CADBLV010000257.1 GCA_902795555.1 uncultured Eubacteriales bacterium
GGGCCCCGCCCTCCGGACAGGAGGCCAGCGGCGCAGCCACTTTCGCAAAGGCGTCATGATCGTAGGCGCAGGGCAGCAGCGGGATCTCCCCCAGGATGGAAAGGAGCCGTTTCTGCTCAGCAAGCCGATGGTCATATTCCTCTTCGGGTTCGATGTTCGGATTGTAATAGAGCACGGTGAGGCAAAAATGATCCCTCAGGCGCTCCAGCACAGCGCTGGAGCAGGGCCCGCAGCAGCTGTGCAGCAAAAGCGTCGGCCGCCTCCCTCCCAGGGAAGCAATCTCCGCTTCCATTTCTTTCTGATAATTCCGTTTCAGAACCGGCGCGCTCATTCTGTCTCCTTTCCGGAAATCTCCCATCCGTCTCGCCTGCCTTCAGGCCGGCGGCCTCACAGTTTCTTCCGCCCCTGCATGGAATCCCACAGCACGTCCACGGCCCTGGCTTCCTCCGTCGGCGCCTTTGCCTTTCCCCGGCCGCGCGGCGATCGGCCGGAAGGGCCGTTTTTCTCTTTCTTTTCCTTCGTCTCTTTCGTTTCCTTTGTTTCTTCTTTCTCCCGAATCCATCCCAGACGGCGCTGGGCGATATCAAAGAGGAAAATCAGCCCCGCGGCAAGGGCGAAAATCGGCGTCAGATCCCATCGTTTTCGGGCCGCCGTGTCCGGAAAGCGCAACAGGCCTTCCGGCGAAGCGCAAACCTGTCCGCCCGTTTCAGCCGCCAGGGCCTCCAGGGCGCCTTCATCCCGGGAAAGCAGGCTGTATTCCTGCATTCCGGACACGACCGCGCCTCCCTGGGTAGACACGAGGGGTTCGCCGTCCCGGTTGACCACCGACAGCCGCACCGCCCAGGCGCCCTGCTGATCCGCCTCGAGGGGGCCTTCAAAGGCGTTTGCGGAAACCCTTTCCAGTCGAACCGTCCGGACGCTTCCGTCCGGCGCCATCACGGTGGCCTCGGCCCGGGAAGCCTCCTCCGGAAACGCCGTGTCCGCTTCGCCGTCCGCGGCGGCACTTTCCCGGAGTCCCGTTGTCTCCGCCTCAAATCGGAGCACGCCTTCTTCCGGAAGGATCGTCATCCGGCCCGGGGCGGTCGGCTCCGGCGCGACAAAGCTGATCATGCCGGAGAAGAAAGCCGCCGCCTGCGGCCAGGAAAGGAAAGAAGCACTCCAGCCGCCCTGGACATCGCTCGTCCAGCACACAACCCGCCCCGCTCCGTATGTCCACCAGGCCAGGATGGGATCCTCCCGGTCGGAAATCAGGGAGACTGTGGCCAGGGGCTTTTCCGCCGTCGCCAGATAGCCGTCCAGGGCGGGAAAAGCCTCGAAATCTGTCATGGATGGATCGGAAACGAGGGGAATGAACCGCCGGTTCTGCACATAGGAACCGGTAATCCGCATGGTTTCCCGGGTGAAGATTCTCGGGAGGGAATCGAAGGGCCCGGCGGCATACATCCGTCCGCCGCCCACGGTGGCCAGACGCCGGAGGCCGGCCAGATCGGCCCCGTCGCCGACGGCGACCGCGGTGAGGGTGATGCCGTCCTCCGCCATGCCCCGCACCACGTCCTCATAGCCTGTGTCTCCCGCTTCCCCGTCCGTGAGAAAAATGACGTGTTTATACTGCGCGTCGGCGTTTCGCAGCGCCTCCGCGGCCATCTTCAGGGGCGTATAGAAGGCCGTTCCGCCTCCGGAACGAATCGTGGCCACCTGATCCTGCATGCCCGCCCTGTCCGTGACATAAGACAGGGGAACCACCCATTTTCCCTCGTCATCAAAGGCAATCACGCCGGCCTGATCCCGCTCATTGAGCACATCCAGGGCGGCGCAGGCCGCCTCCCGGGCCAGAGCCAGCCGGGACACACCCCAGGCTTCCTCCGTCATGGAGCCGGATTTATCGATCACCAGCACGAGGGCCGTCGTCGGAAGATCCAGCCGGTTTCGCACATCCACCGTCACAGGCAGCATGTCCTCCAGGGCGCTTCCCCGATAGCTGCCGAGGGCGAAGCTCTGATCTCCGCCGAAAACGGCCACGCCGACTCCCAGTTCCCTCGCCGCGCCGGCAAGGGCGGAAATCTGCTCCGTCCGGAGGCTGTCCGCATCCGCGTTCACCAGGGCCACCGCCTGATAGGCCCAGAGATCCTGGGCCGCCCCCGGCAGAAGCGAAACCGGAACCACCTGCACCCGGAATCCGGCGGCAGAGAGCATCTTCCGCAATTCCTCCCCCGCGCCGGTCTGCCCTTCCGCAAGGAGGACGCTGAGCCGGCCCGCGACGGTCGTAAAGGCGGCGTTCCGGTCGTTTGCAGAAACGGTATCCCCTTCCATCATCACCTGGGCTTCGAAGGTCACAATGCCGCTGCCGGCGTCGTTCTCGTCTTCCGAAGAGGCATCGTCCGCGCCGAAGACCGTTGCGTCCCCCTCTTCAACCCGGGATTCAAAGGCGAAGGTGTTTTCACCCTTTCGCAGGGTGACCTCCCGGGTTTCCACGGGGCGATGATTCCGGAAAAGCACCACCGTGGCCGGACCGGACACATTCGCGTCCACGGAAACCGTGGTCACATATTTCTGACCGGCATACAGAAAGGCGGGCAGGTCGATTTTGGTAATCTGGGCATCCGGTGAGGAACGCGGAGCGGTTTTCAGCACGTTCACCGGCAGGCCGAAAGCGCTGTTATCCGTTCCCTGAGGCAGGGAGACCCGCCCGTCGCTGATCACCGCAATGCCGCCGTTGGCGTCCGTGGGCAGCAGCGCCCGGGCGAGGGCCAGCGCCTCCCCGAGATCGCTCCCGCTCCGGTCCAGGCGGCTTTCGATTTCCCCCAGGGGGCGGCTCTGATTCAGCCCCCGCTCCACCCGGGCGTCCCGGCCGAAAGCGATCACGCCCACGGCGCGGCCGTCCGATTGGGACAGGGCTTCCCGAGCCAGGGACAGAACTTCCTCCTCGTCCACCGAGGCGGAAACATCCAGGAGCAGGAAGGCGCTGCGGTCCGGGCTGGGGGCAAGGATGCCCGTGCCTGCCAGGGCCAAGGCGCAAAGCAGCGCCGCCAGGGCGTGCAGCCCATAGCTCAGGATTTCCCCGCGGCCGCGGGCACGGCCGGAAACCGGCACAGTACCCTGCTTTGCGCGCTTTTTTCCGCCCCGCCGGGAAAACAGCAGGCAGGCAGCCGTCACCGCCCCGCACAGGAGCAGCAGGATCAGCAGCCGAAGGGGATGCAGCACATCAACGGACACAGCGGGACACCCCCATTTCTGCCATCAGAAGGATCAGGAACCCCAGGAGCAGCCAGGGGGTCAGATCCCGGCCCCGGGAGGAGGCGGCCGCCGCGGCTGCCTCCGTATGGGATGGGGCCACGAACCGGACGTCGCTTTCCGCGGCCGGGAGGGGATCAAGCCGGTTTGCGGCGTCGTTTTCGTCGCTTTCCCCGCCGGGTCCCACCTCCTCGGAGTTCCGGGCCGCTTTCCGGTTTTCCAGAAAGGCCAGCGCGTTTTGAATGAAGAGAGGAAAATCGTATTTCATGGGCCAGTTGGATTCATGGGGATCAAATCCGATCACCACCGCGTCCTCCGTCCAGGCCGCCGCCGTTTCCCCGCCCGAAAGCAGGGCTGCTTTTCCGCCGGAAAGGGGATAGAAAGCCCGGAGGGAAACGTCCTTCAGGGACACAGAGGCGGTGAGGGGCGTGTTTTCCGCCGCCCGAAGCGGCGCCGTTGCTTCCCAGGGCTCCCGGGGCCAGGAGATGACCGTCTCTTCGCCCGCCTTCAGGCGAACCGTTTCATCGCCTTCTTCCGGGGAAAGCGAATCATGAACCACCTCGGCCGCGATCTTCGCGTCCGATGTCAGCACCACAGGTCCCTCCCCCCAGATATACCAGTCCGCTTCCAGGGAAGCGAGGGCCTCCCGGTCTGTGCGCACAACGGTGATGTCCGGCCGGACCCGCAGGGCGCTTTCCAGGAAAATGCTTTCCGAGGCCAGGGCCGCCAGGCGCTTTTCCGCCTTTCGGACGGGGACGGAAACCCGATTGTCCTCCGCCAGGGCGTCCTCTTCCCGAATCGAAACCGAAACCCATCGCGCATCCGGCGGAAGGCTGAAAACAGCGCCGGCACTTTCGCCCTCCCCGACATCCATCTCTCGGGCGCCCACCGTTTCTCCGTCCGCCTCGCACACCAGGGAGAGCACGCAGTCCGGGCCGAAATTGGAAACGCTCGCGTAGGCCATGCCCGTTTCCGCCTCCAGGGAAATGACAGCGCGGTTGGCTTCGCCCCTTCCCACGTTGATCGCCTGAATCCGTTCTTCCGCCCCGTCTGTCTCCTTTGTGAACGACAGCTCACCTCTGTCATTTCGTGCCGGTTGACTATTTTGCAGCCACTCCGCTTCGCGCTCGTGGGCAAAATATGTCTCCGGGGAAAAGGTGTCCGAGAAAACCCACACGGTTGTTTCTTCCGTCTCCCCCGCGTCGCGGGCCATGGCCCTGGCCAGGGAAAGCGCCCTGTCCAACCGGGAATCGGTTCGTCCGGCCCGGATGTCCTTCAGAGCCCGGATGGCTTCCTCCGCCTCCCGGGTTGTGACGACAGGGCGGGACTCCTCTCCCGCCGCCAGAATCGTGATGGTTTCTCCCTGCGGCAGCCCCTGCAGGACCTTTGTCGCCTCCTCCAGCGCCTCCTCCATCCGGCTGCGGCCCCCGGACCGGGTAAGCATGCTGGCGGACTGATCCAGAATCAGGATGCTTCGGCCCGCCCGGCCGCCGGAGAGGGACGGGCGCATCAGCGCCAGCGCCAGCAGCGACAGGGCCAGAATGCGCAGCATCATCAGCAGGCTGCTCCGCAGGCGCTGAAACGGGCGGTTGGCCGCGCTTTCCCGCACAGCCCTGCGCCACAGCAGCGTAGACGGAACCTGCTTCGGAGCATACCGCCGCCTGAGCAGATACAGCGCCGCAACAGCCAGCGGCATCAGGAAGGCCCAGGCAAACCCCGGCGCCTGAAACGTGACCATGGACAGCCTCCTTTGTTTTCTTTACACAAATCCGCCCCGGGCCAGCAGGGGAATGAAATGCTGCTCGAAGGGCTCCCGGGCGTCCAGCAGCAGATAGGCCGCGCCCCGCCGGTGACAGTTTTCGCGCACCCGGGACAGAAAATCCGTCAGAACGTTTCGGTAGTCCTTCAGAACGGCGTCGTCCGCCACGATGTCCGTTTTTTCGCCGCTTTCGGCATCCTCCAGGCGCACCGCCCCGGCGAACGCGGGATCGAGCTCCCCGCCGGACAGCACATGGACAACGCCGCATTCCTGGCCCCGATATCTCAGATAATCCAGGGTTTCTCCCAGGGCGTCCTCCGTATATCCGTCTGTGATCAGCAGGCTCAGACCCTTTTTCAGGCCCTCCAGATGCCTCACTCCCGCTCCCACGTCGCCGCCGCCCTCAGGAACAGCCCGGCCCAGGAAATCCGCCGCCGCGGCATAGGCCTGCCGTCCCGACCATCGCGGCGACATCCTGTTTCCCTTTTCGCCAATCAGCGCCACCCGCAGCTGATCGCCGCCTGTCAGCGCCAGATAGCTCAGGGCGGCCGCCGCGTCCCGGGCATGGTCCCATTTTTCGGTCATGGAGGCGCTGGCGTCCAGCAGCACGGTAACCGCGTTTTCCCGCTCCTCTGTAAACAGCTTCAGAAACAGCCTGTCAAAGCGGGCCAGGGCGTTCCAGTCGATTCGCCGGATATCATCTCCGGGAATATATTCCCGAAAATCCGAAAACTCCGCGGAGGATCCCAGCCCGTGGGAGCGTCGAATGCCGCCCGCGCCGCCGGCGGCCCGCCCGCGGACGGCCAGCGCGAGGGCATCCAGCCGGGAAAGAAAAGCATCGCTCAGCATGGCACACGCTCCAGCATGGCCGCGATCAGATCCTCGGCCGTTTTTCCCTCCGACACCGCCTCAAAATTCAGCCCCAGGCGATGGCGCAGGCAGGCCGGCGCCACATAGCGGATGTCCTCAAAGGAAACGTTGTATCGGCCCTGGCGCAGCGCCCGTACCCGGGCGGTGGACAGCATGGCCTGGCCGGCCCGGGGGCTGGCGCCGAAGCGCAGATATCTCCGGCTTTCCTCCGGCGCGTCCTCCCGCTCGGGATGGGTGGCCAGCAAAAGACGCAGCGCGTATTCCCGAACGCCGGAAGCGATGGGCGTCGAGGCGGCAATACGCCGCAGGGCCAGCAGTTCCTCTCCCCCGATCACCTTTTGCGGAGCCGGCCGCCCCGCCCCAACCGTCAGCTCCATGATGCCGGTCAGCTCCTCCAGGCTGGGAAACGGCACCAGCACCTTGAACAGGAATCGGTCCAGCTGGGCCTCCGGCAGCGGATAGGTGCCTTCCTGTTCCACGGGATTCTGGGTGGCCAGAACGAAATAGGGTTCCGGCAGGGAATGGGTTACCCCCGCGACGGTCACCGCGTGTTCCTGCATCGCTTCCAGCAGCGCCGCCTGGGTTTTGGGCGTCGCCCGGTTGATTTCGTCCGCCAGCACGATGGAGGCAAAGAGCGGGCCCTCCTGAAAGCGGAAGGTGTTCCCCTCCTCCCCGCGAATCA
>CADBLV010000258.1 GCA_902795555.1 uncultured Eubacteriales bacterium
CTCCTCCGGAAGCCGGGCCTCCGAAGGCCATGCTTCCCCGGTCTGTTCCTCCCCGAGCGGTGCCGCGGCGGCCTCCGCCATCAGTTCCTCCATCCGGATTTGCTCGATGGCCTCTTCCACCTCAGGAACCAGCCTGGCCTTCGGTTTGGCCGCCTTCTTCCGGCTCGGCGCCGCGGCCACAATCAGGCTCTCCGGCAGGCAGATTCCCTTCTTCTTTCCGATCTTCTCCCGAATCAGCCCGGTCACATCCGCCCAGATAAACGGTTCACAAACCACCGGAATCCGGAGCCACCAGGCAGGAGCGTAAAAGAGAATCATGCATTTTTCCGGCCACAGCTGCACCCGGGCGACCTCCCGCCAGGAGAGATCTTTCTGATCGATTTTCAGCACCGGCACCGCGGCTTCCGGATCGACCTGATCCATCAGCCCGGGGCTTTTCAGCCGCGCGATCAGCTTCAGGGGTGTCGGATTCGGCAGATAGCGGGTTTCATGAATGCCCCGGTTGTCAACAACGTAATCCGTCAGTTCCTTCCCCTGTGCCGCCAGCAGCATCGCCACCACCGCCGCCGTGATGCCCAGCAGCATCGCCAGCGCGGTCAGAAACCCGCCGCCGATCAGCCGTTCCAGCGCTTCCGCGCCGCCGCTGATTCCCTCCGCCGCCAGCACGATCAGCAGAATCACCAGTGCCGCGGGCAGCAGCACCCGCGTCACGCTGTTCCAGCTCATCCAGTCCCGAACGGGCGTCTTTTCCACACACCAGGCGGCATGGGCAGCGGTTTTCCCGAGCTTCGTCCCGCAACGGGGACAGATCTCCGCCGCCGCAACTTCCTGCCCGCATTTTTTGCAATATGCCGTCAGCGCCATGTCTTACTTTGTGGCCACCCACGCGTCATACTGCTTCTGGAAGGCTTTCAGCACATCCTGATATCCCGCGGCGTCCAGCGCGGTCTGATATTCCTCAATATAGTCCTCAACCATGTCCTCGGGAATCGCGCCGGTTTCCAGCTGGAAACCATAGTCCTTGGCCACAGCCTTGCAGGCCTCATATTTATCCTTCACCGGCGTCATGTCAAATCGGAAGCCGGCCGCCACGGAAATTTCCGCGCCGCTGTTGAATTCGCGATACAGCTCCGCCTTGTTGTCCGGTTCAACGTTCAGCGGACTCACGATCGTGGCGGAAGCGGAATTCCACATCTGGTGGTTGTATTTCTCGCTGTGCTGAATCACATGGTCAATCTCCTGACCTTCCGCCCGGGTATACTCAAAGTCTTCGTCAGCGCCCTCGATGCCGAAGGTATACAGATCGGCCAGTTTCCTGTCCGTATACAGCAGGCCCATGAAATCAATACATGCCTTTGCTTCTTCCTCGGTGCTGTTGACGGAGATGGCATAGCAGCTTCCCAGGGCGCTGGTGGAGTGAGAATACCGCTTCGTGGCGGGCTGGAAAACCATCTCCTGACCGTATCGGCCGTCGTTGTTCACGGGGATATCGGTCCACCAGGTCACGGCCCAGTCCTGAGTCGCGGGCGTTTTGTCGTCGGTCAGATGGTTCGATTCGTCGTCAGAATTGATGTAGTCCTCATCCGCCCATTTGCCCATAAGCTTGCAGTAGTTCAGATAATCCTCTGTCTGAATGGTGTTGACAACCTTGTTGGTCTCCCGATCCACGGCCACGAAATTGGCTTCGCCGTCTCCCGTAAAGAAGTCGAACCGATCCAGCATGAGCCGCCAGAACAGAGCCGTGCTCTGCAGCAGGAAGGGATACGCGATGTCGTCGTCCGCGGCCTGTTTCAGCATGGGCTCCAGATCTTCCAGCTTCTTCACCGTCGTCACGTCCCAGCCGTACTTCTCCACCAGATCCTTCCGGAACATGAAGTCGTATCCTTCCACGTTGTCCTTGTAAACCGGGATGAAATAATTCCGACCGTCATACTTGGTCGCTTCCCACTGACCTGCGTCCATGGATTCATACAGCGCCGTGCCGGGCAGCAGCTCTGTGATGTCATACACAGCGCCATTGGGCACCAGATCGTTGCAACCGATCTTTGTCATCCAGGAAGCGGTCCACAGCAGGTTCACCTGTTTGTTCTCCAGCGCCAGGCGGGCCTTTTCGGGATATCCTTCCGTCCAGATATCATACAGACGGATCTCCACGTTGATTTTGTCCGCAATGTAGGCGTTAATCGCGTCCTCAACCTTCTTGGCCTGGTCCACGTCCGGATTCTTCGTGTCAAACGTGCATCGATACAGGGTGATCACCACCTTGTCCTCCGCGGCGGCAAAGGAGCACATCCCCAGCGCCAGGACCAGCGCGATCATCATGGCTATCATTCTTTTCATCGTTGAGTTCCTCCCGGATCATATTTATGCTCATACGGTTTTTTACAAACCGCCTGAAACCGTTATGAAGCCCGTTTCCCGTTTCCTTTCAGAAAACAGTATAAGCCCAAAAGGACAATTTTGCAAATCTTTTCTCCCCGGCAGACGGCAGTTTCGCCTCTGCCGTGTCGTCCGCGAACCGAACAGGCCCCTTTCTCCGGATTCCGCTCAGTCGAGCCGCACCACGGAGAAAGGCTTCCCGGAGGCTGTCTCGACCTGAATCTCTCCGTCCCTCCTCGTAAAGATATACACGGCGTCGATGGTTCCCTTCGGCGTGGGAATCTCCACCGTCACAGGCTCGCCTTCCCGCAGGCCGTACGCGCGGAATTCCACCCCCCGGCCGTAGTCGTAGTCGGTTCCGGTCTCACAGGCCCCCATCGGCAGCACCGTCCCGCCCTTCACCAGCAGCGGCAGGCTCAGGAACCCATGCTTTTCCGTGCGCCACCGGCCGCCGGCGATTTTTTCGCCCGTCATCAGGCTGTACCAGGTCCCTTCGGGAACGTAGTAGGTCACTTCCCCGCTCTCCCGGAACACCGGCGCCACCAGCAGCCGGTCTCCCAGCATATATTGCCGGTCCAGATATTCGCAGGCCGGATCCTCCGGGAATTCCATCATCATGGGCCGCATCATGGGCGTGCCTTTTTCGTGGGCTTCCATAGCCATCCGGTACAGGTAGGGCATGAGGCGGCATTTCAGCTTCGTAAACTCCCGCACCACTGCCACGCTCTCCTCGTCAAACAGCCACGGCACCCGATAGCTGGTGGATCCGTGCAGCCGGCTGTGGCTGGACAGGAGCCCGAACGCTGCCCATCGCTTGTAAACATCCGCCGGCGCCGTCTGTTCGAATCCGGAGATATCGTGGCTCCAGTATCCGAAGCCGCTGTGGCTCATGCTGAGCCCGGCCCGCAGGGTTTCCGCCATGGAAACGTAGGAGGCGCTGTTGTCGCCGCCCCAGTGCACCGGAAACTGCTGTCCGCCGGCCGTGGCGCTCCGGGCGAAAAGAATCGCCTCGTTCTCCCCCTTTTCCCGTTTCAGCAGTTCGAACACCATCTGATTATACAGGAAGGTGTAGTAGTTATGCATCCGCAGGGGATCCGATCCGTCGAAATAGGCGATATCCCGCACGGGAATCCGTTCGCCGAAATCGGTCTTCAGGCAATCGATCCCCTGATCCAGCACAACCTTCAGCTTGCTGCAGTACCATTCCCGCGCCGCGGGATTGGTCACGTCCACAAGCCCCATCCCGGCGACCCACTGGTCGGTCTGCCAGACGCTTCCGTCCGTCTTTTTCAGCAGATAGCCCGCCTTCCGCCCCTCCTCAAACAGCGGAGAAGCCTGCGCGATATAGGGGTTAATCCAGCAGCAGAGCTTCAGCCCCCGCTCATGATATCGCCGAAGCATCCCCTCCGGATCCGGAAATACGTCCGGATCCCATGTGAAGTCGCACCAGTTGAACGCCTTCATCCAGTAGCAGTCAAAGTGAAATACGCTCAGCGGGATTCCCCTTTCCGCCATCCCGTCAATCATGGAGGTCACGGTCTGCTCGTCATAATCGGTCGTGAAGCTGGTGGACAGCCACAGGCCGAAGCTCCAGGCCGGCAGCAGCGCGGGCCGCCCTGTCAGCGCCGTATAGAGATTCACCGTTTCCTTTGGTGTCCCGCCGTAGATCAGGTCATAGGTCAGCTCTTCCCCGGGCACGGAAAACTGACATCGCTCGACCTTCTCGCTGGCCACTTCGAAGGAAACGTCCGCCGTGTCCTCCACAAACACGCCGTATCCCCGGTTCGTCATATAAAAAGGAATGTTCTTGTAGGCCAGTTCGCTGGCCGTGCCGCCGTCCGCGTTCCACATGTCCACCCGCTGGCCGTTTTTGACATAGGCGGTGAAACGCTCCCCGAGGCCGTACACCGTTTCCCCGACCGCCAGATCCAGCGAATCCGACAGATACGAAACGCCGTGCCTTTCCAGCGAGCAGGGACCGGCCTCCTCCAGCAGGGCCC
>CADBLV010000259.1 GCA_902795555.1 uncultured Eubacteriales bacterium
AGAATTAACTGGTATCCGGGGCATATGGCGAAGAGCCGCCGCCTGATGGCGGATCAGCTGAAAAAAGCGGATCTGGTGATCGAGGTCTGCGATGCCCGCCTGCCCCATTCCAGCCGGAATCCGGAACTGAAAAAAATGATCCGGGGGAAAAAGCATCTCCTGCTCATTAACAAAAGCGATCTGGCGGAGGAAGGGCTGAACCGGGCCTGGCTCAGCCTTTTCCGTCGCGGGGGAGAGACCGCCGCGCTGCTGAACGGCCTGAAACTGAACCGCAAGGACATCCTGAATCTGATTCAGCGGGAAACGGCGGACCTGGTGGAGAAGGCTAAAGCCCGGGGCGTCCGGAAAACCGTGCGGGCGATGGTGGTCGGCGTTCCGAACGTCGGGAAAAGCACCGTGATCAACCATCTGCGGGGCGGGAACATCGCCGTGACCGGCGATCGCCCCGGCGTGACCCGCGCCAGCCAGATGATCCGCGTCACGCCGTATCTGGAACTGATGGATACGCCCGGGCTCCTGTGGCCCCGCCTGGACGACCAGGAGGCGGCCCGGCGGCTGTGCTATATCGGCGCGGTCAGCGATGAGGCTGTGGATCTCTATGCCCTGGCCGCCTCCCTGATGGAAGAGCTGAAGGCCGCCGCTCCGGAAAAGCTGGCGGAACGATATCATCTGACCGATCTGATCGGGACGGGGCACGACCTGCTGGAGGAGGCCTGCCGGGGCCGGGGATGGCTGCTGAAAGGAAACGAGGTGGATCTGGACCGCTGCTGCCGGGTGATTCTGGATGAATTCCGCGGCGGCAAGATCGGCCGGATCACCCTGGAAAAGCCGGAGGATTCGGAATCGCGGAAGGAAGCGGAAGCGGCTCCGTCCGCCGCTGATCCGGAAGGAGCGGAATAGAGAACATGGATCGAAAACAAAGGGCGGAAGCCCTTCTCTGTTTTGAATCGAAATGGCGAAGCGCGGGGCTGGTCGTAGCCGGGATGGACGAGGTCGGGCGGGGACCGCTGGCCGGAGACGTGGTGACCGCCTGTGTGGTCATGCCTCCGGAACCCCTGATTCTCTGGGTTGACGACAGCAAGAAGCTGTCGGAGTCCCGGAGGGAAAAGGTGTTTGAGGAAATCATGAAAACGGCCCTCTATGTGGGCATCGGCCGGCGGTCGCCGGAACGGATTGACGAAATCAACATCCTGGAGGCGACCCGGGAAGCCATGCGGGACGCCGCCGGCGGCATTCCCGCGGACGTATTCCTGGTCGATGCCGTGACCCGTCTGGGCCTTCCCGGCCAGGAGGTGGCGGTGATCAAAGGGGACGCTTCCGCCTACAGCATCGCCGCCGCCAGCATCGTGGCCAAGGTGACGCGGGACCGGGAGATGCGCGCGCTGGAAGAAAAATATCCCGGATACGGCTTTGCCCGGAACAAGGGATACGGCACGAAAGAGCATATCGACGCCCTGAAAGCCCTGGGCCCCACCCCGGTTCACCGCCGGACCTTCATCCGGAATTTCGGATTTTATACTGATCTTCGATAAAAACGACTTGTCGTTTTTATCGAAGATCGCATGAGACGGGATGACGCGCTTTGCGCGGCATCAGCGTGCAAAGCACGCAGTTTCTCAAATAGGCTACGCCTATTTGAGAATAGTATTAACGCGGGAGGCGCCGGTGAAAAAAGAAACCTATGAAACCGGCCTGGAAGGAGAACGCCTGGCCGAACGTTATTTAACTGAGCACAAAGGCATGACCTGCCTGGCCCGGCGGGCGCGAAACCGGGGCGGGGAGATCGATCTGGTCATGCTGGACGGGGAATGCGTGGTTTTCGTGGAGGTGAAAACCCGGAAAACCGCCGGAGCGGGCGAGGGCCTTCAGGCTGTGGACGCCCGGAAGCAGATCCGCCTGACCCGGGCCGCCGAACTGTGGCTCCTGTCCCGGCCGCATCCGGGCGAAGAAACCCGCTTCGACGTGGTCGAGATCGGCCCGGGAGGCGTCCTTCATGTGCCCAATGCCTTTCAGCCCGCCGGCGGGCTTTTCTATTGAGCTGTTTTTCAAGGAGTTGATGTCATGTTCCGTTCCCGGAGCGGGATGCGCCTTTTCCTGCCGATCCTGCTGCTGATCCTGTTGCTGTCCCCGCTGTTTCCGATTTCGGCGCTGGCGGGGGAGAATCTCCTGGCCAACGGGGATTTTTCCGAAACGGAAGAGGACGGGCTGCCCGCGGAATGGATTCCTGACGCCTATATCCTGGACACCGGCTTTTCCCTCTTTTCGGTTCATCAGGACGAAACGGGAGAGGCCTGGGCGGAAATCAAAAACCTGGGGATGAACGACGCCCGGTTTTCCCAGACCGTGGAGGTTGAACCGGAAACCCTGTATTGCTTTTCCGCGGAGATTCTGGCCGAGGCGGAGGAAGGACACGGGGCGAATCTCAGCATCGAAGGCCTGTATGCCTTCAGCGAGGAGCTGTTTGACACCGGCGGCGAATGGAAAACCGTAACCTGGTACGGCGAGACGGGGCCGGATCAGCGCTCCGTGACGCTGTTCGCCCGGCTGGGCGGATACAGCGGCCTTTCCAAGGGCCGGGCCTGCTTCCGGAATCTTCGGCTGGAAGAGGTGCACGAGGTGCCCGGCGACGACATTGCCGCCCGCTGGTTTGAGATGCCGACGGTCAGCTATGCCCTGGACGAGGAGGACACGGAGGAGGAGACCGCTTCCCCCTTCCTGCCCTGGCTGCTTCTTCTCGGAGCGGCCTGGGCCGCGGCGGGCCTTCTTCTGATCCGTTCCGGCTTTTCAGG
>CADBLV010000260.1 GCA_902795555.1 uncultured Eubacteriales bacterium
AGTCCACGATGCTCTCCTGCCGGAGCAGTTTGCCGTTTGCATCGTATACGGATACGGTTTTCCCGAGAATCATGACGGGGCATCCGTTTTCATCGATGATCGGCTTTTCCGACAGAACAGTGGGCGGCTCGGGAGGCGTCACGGGCGGCCAGGTTTCATTCGGATCCTTTCCGGGACGGTTCGGATCGAATCCTTCCGACTGCTCAACAGGCCCATCCCATTCCGGATCGGCGAATAAGCGGCTGACGTTCCGGAAATCCATGACCGTAAAGGACAATTTACCTTCCTTTTCCCGGATGCGTGTTCCCCGGCCGATGATCTGCTTGAACTCCGTCATGGAATTGATCATCTGATCCAGCACGATCAGCCGTGTCATCTTGCAGTCCGCGCCGGTGGTCAGCAGCTTGGACGTGGTGGCGATGACAGGATAGGGTTCCGACACGGAGATGAAATAATCCAGCTTGCTTTTCCCGTAAACATCGCTGCCGGTGATCCGAACCACATAGTCCGGATTCTTCTGCACCATATCGCTGTTGTGATTGACGAGCGCGATTCGCATCCGTTCAGCGTGCTCTTCCGTCGCGCAGAACACGATGGTTTTCTGCATGCGATCCGTGTATTTCAGGTAATTGGTGATTTCTCCGGCGACTTCGTCGATGCGGTCTTCCAGGATGATGTTGTAGTCATAATCGCTATTGGAATAGATTCTGTCCTCTACGGGGTTACCGTAGATATCCTTCTGCCCTTCGCGCGGACGCCAGCCTTCACCGATATTGGTTTTCACGTTAATCACTTTGAAGGGGGCCAGGAAGCCGTCTTCGATGCCTTCCTTCAGGCTGTAGGTATAAACAGGCTTTCCGAAATAGTCGATGTTGGAAATGTAGGAAGTCTCCTTCGGCGTGGCCGTCATACCGATCTGGGCCGCGGAGGAGAAGTATTCCAGAATCTTTCGCCAGCTGCTGTCCTTCTTGGCAGAGCCTCGGTGGCACTCGTCCACGATGATCAGATCAAAGAAGTCCGGCCGGAAGAGGGAAGAGAGACGGGTCAGCGTGTCGCTCTCAGCATCCGTATCATCATCGTCCCGGTCGGAAAGCTGCTGATAGAGGGAGAAGTATACCTGATAGGAAGTGACCGTTGTCGGGTCATCCTTCGCGAAATTGATCTTGTGGATCACCTTGTCCAGAGGCGCGAAATCCTGCTGGATGGACTGATCTACGAGAATATTCCGATCAGCCAGATACAGCACTTTATGGACGAGGCCGGCGGTGAGCAGACGATAAACCGTCTGGAAAGCCACGTAAGTCTTCCCAGTGCCGGTAGCCAGAACGAGCAGCAGGCGTTTCTGTCCCCGGGCGATAGCTTCTACGGCCCGGTTGATGGCGTTGCGCTGATAGTATCGGGGCGCCCAGGTTTTCGTTCCGCTGTAGTAGGGCTGCTGCTGGATTGCCTTTTCCCTGTCTGTCAGGCCGTTGCCTTCGTGGGCATTGCTGTAATAACGGGCCCGGAGCTCATCCGGGGCAGGGAACTGATCCAGAGGGATCTGACGCTCCCGGCCTGTCAGAAAGGCGTGCTCGTAGAATGCATCGCCGTTGGAGCTGTATGCAAAGGGGACATCCAGCATGGCGGCGTAGGTCATGGCCTGCTGGAGTCCGTAGGAGACAGAATGATTGTGATCCTTCGCCTCAACGATGGCGATGGGCTTGTTGTCAGAGAGATACAGGACGTAATCGGCTTTCTTCGGCTTTTCCCGAACCACCAGATTGCCCATCAGGTTGATCCGACCGTCGGTGATTTTGGTCTCCATGGTGATATGGGACTTCGGCCACCTGGCTGTGATGGCAGGAGTAATAAACTGAAGCTTGATATCCTCTTCAGTCATTTGGGAAACAGGCAGAACAGGGCTCATGTTTATCACTCCGGAGTCACATCAAACGCGGTTTATTCCGAAGAACATATTACCACAATCGGGGATGGCTGACAAGGTGGTATATGCAGCGTCAGTCGTACAGTGATATATGCAGACCAGTCATACACAAAAATCGGCACCGGATTTTGCTCCGGTACCATTGTCGGTCACTTTACAAATATGTTATAGTATTCTGCTGCGACCAGCCTGGCCTTGTCCAGATGGAATCGGGCGCTCCTTTCCTTGATGCCGAGTTTCTCGCCGATCACTCGGGTGCCGTACCCGTGTCTTAAATGCAATTCCAGCACTTCGCTATACAACTTTTTTCCCGGGAACCGTTTTTGGACATAGGCGATCGTCTGATTAAGCAGGTCGTTCATTTCAGCTTCATCGTAGCCGGTTTCCCGGCATTCCAGAAGCGGGTTCTC
>CADBLV010000261.1 GCA_902795555.1 uncultured Eubacteriales bacterium
ACCGTCAGGTTGGGATTGTCCGGATAGGAGACGGCCGGAAGCGTTTCCCCTTTTTCCGCCTTTTCCATTTTTGTCCCGGACATGTCCTCCGCCGGAAGGGCGGTGGACAGCGCAGTCGCATATGTGGGGAGTGATGAGGCGTCTGTTGGGAGCGCTGACGCTTCTGTCGGAAGTGCTGATGCGTCTGTCGGAAGCGCTGATGCATCTCCCGAAGGTACTGACGCATCTCCTGAAATCGCGGTCGCCTCTGTTGGGAACACCGGCGCGTCTGTCGGAAGCGCTGATGCATCCCCCTCCCCTGCCTCGGGTGCCAATGTCTCGCTTTCTACCATCACCTGGCGCAACTCTTCGGTTGTCCGGCGGGACGCAGCCCAATCGGCGCCGTAGGAAATCAGCTGGACACAACCGTATCCGGCCAGCAACAGCGAAACGCAAAGCACCGCCACCTGTGTCACGCTTCTGGCATTCTTCCTTTGCCGGCGATATCGGCCCGACTCCGCAGCCGGGGTTTTCGGATCTGAATTCGCAGCCGAGGCTTTCGATTCCGGCTGCGCATTTGGAGCTTTCGGATCCGGCTGCGCATTTGGAGTTTTCGGCTCCGGCCTGTTTTCCTTTCCGGAGGATGGATTGCGATCCTGTTTATTCGGTTCAGGCGGATAATATGGCATGACAGTCATCCTCCTCTGTGAACTGCAGGTTCCCTTCAGTCATTCCGTTCGGTTGGCTATTTTGTTGATGATCCGTCCACAGCTTGCTGTGGGTTACGGATCACATGCAGAGCTACTTGCTCCCGCTTTGCGGATCGCGAACAAAATATGCCTCCCCTTCCATTCGGGCAATTCCCGATTTCTGCACAGCAAAATCAGCAAACAGAAACAGTATACCCAATCGGCGCGAATTGTTCAATCATTTTTCGAAACAGGACTTGCTAATCTTGTCAGAGCATGGGATAATAGAACGTCCCGGCGGAAACTCCGACAGACGGAAAAGAGGCGATCACTTGCGTGTGCTGGGGATTGATCCCGGATATGCTCTGATGGGCTGGAGTGTCATCGACAGCAAAGGCTCCGGGATGAAACTGGTTAATTATGGATGCATCGAAACGAAAGCCGGCGTTCCCATGCCGGATCGGCTGCGAACACTGCAGCTTGGGATCCGCGATCTGCTGACCATCTATAAACCGGATGACGTCGCCTTTGAAGAGCTGTTTTTCGCGCGCAATGTAACCACCGCGCTCATGGTCGGCGCGGCCCGGGGAGCGGCGATCATCGCCGCCGCCGAATATACCCGTAATCTGTATGAATACACGCCGATGCAAATCAAGCTGGCCGTGACGGGATACGGGAAGGCGGACAAAAAGCAGATTCAGCAGATGGTAAAGCTTTTGCTGAGAATGGACGAGATTCCGAAGCCCGACGATGCGGCCGACGCCATCGCCTGCGCCATTACCCACTGCCAGGCCGGCGTCGCCCGAAAGGACTTCCTGATGAAATGACCGGAGGGGCAAAACCATGTTCGCGTTTATTGAAGGATCGGTCTGCGAGAAGGCCAATGGTTTACTGGTGCTGATGGCCTCGGGCGTCGGCTGGGAGCTGATGTGTTCCAACAACACCCTGCAGGCCGCGCCGGCCCTGGGCGAAAAAATGAAATGTCACACCTTCCTTTCCGTCCGGGAGGACGCGATGGAGCTGTTTGGCTTTGCCACCCGGGAGGAAAAAGAGATGTTTCTGAGGCTGATTTCCGTGTCCGGCATCGGGCCCAAAACCGCGCTGGGCGTCCTGGGATCCATGCCCCTGCGGGATCTGAACCTGGCCATCCTGCTGGGGGATGTAGCCGCCCTGTCCCGTGCCCCGGGCATCGGCAAAAAAACAGCGCAGCGGATCGCGCTGGAGCTGAAAGACAAGGTAAGTCAGGCAGATGTTTCCGGCCAGGCGGACGCTCCCGCCGCGGCGCAGGCTGTCATGGGAACGGACAGCGCGATGGAAGCCATTGAGGCGCTGACAGCCCTGGGCTATTCATCCACAGAAGCACGCAACGCGGTAAGCCAGGTTCGTTCTCAGGCGGAAAAGCCCGAAGAAATCATTCGCCTGGCCTTACGGACGATGGCCGGCATGTAAAAAACAGGCCTCCGCTCCCGGAAGTGAAGGAAGGAAGAACGCATGGAAGACAGATTGATGAATGCCGGTTTGCTGGCAGAAGACAACGCCGCGGAACAGACGCTGCGCCCGCACTCCCTGCGTGAATATGTGGGGCAGCAGGGCGTGAAGGACAGTCTGAGCATCTACATTCAGGCTGCGCTGAGCCGGCACGACGCGCTGGATCATATGCTGCTGTATGGTCCTCCCGGGCTGGGAAAAACCACCCTGGCCTGTATTGTTGCCGCTGAGATGGGGCAGAATATCCGGGTGACCAGCGGTCCCGCCATCGAGCGGCCCGGCGATCTGGCTTCCATTCTGAGCAACCTGAGCAGCGGCGATGTGCTGTTTATTGACGAAATTCACCGGCTCAGCCGCCAGGTGGAGGAAGTGCTGTATCCGGCGATGGAGGATTATGCCATCGATATCATGATCGGAAAGGGCCCCACCGCGCGGAGTCTCCGGGTGGATCTGCCCAAATTCACCCTCGTGGGAGCCACCACGCGGGCAGGCCAGCTTTCCGCGCCTTTGCGGGATCGATTCGGCATGCTGTTCCGACTGGAAATGTATACACCGGAGGAACTGTGTCAGATTGTGGAGCGAAGCGCCGGCATTCTGGAAATCAGGGCAAGCCATGACGGACTGCTGGAGATTGCGAAACGCAGCCGCGGAACGCCCCGGATTGCCAACCGGATGCTGAAGCGCGTGAGAGACTATGCCCAGGTGAAAGCCGGCGGACAGATTACCCGCGAAGCGGCCCGGGAAGCGCTGGCCATGCTGGATGTGGATGAACTGGGGCTGGACAAGGTGGACCGGAACATGCTGAACACCATGATGGACAAATTTGCCGGGGGGCCGGTGGGATTGGATACCCTGGCCGCAACCACCGGAGAGGATGCCGTGACCATTGAGGATGTTTACGAACCCTATCTGATGCAGCTGGGCTTCCTGATGCGCACGCCCCGGGGGCGTCTCTGCACGCCGGCCGCGTGGGCACACATGAAAAAAACCATGCCCGTTGCCGCGCAGGAACAAATCACAATGGAGCTTTGACCCATGAAAACAACGGATTTCGACTATGATCTGCCGGAGGAGCTGATCGCCCAGACACCCATGGAGCCCAGGGATCACAGCCGGCTTTTGATCTACCACCGCAGGGATCGAACCCTGGAACACCGCCACTTCTATGACGTCATTGACTATCTGAACCCCGGGGATGCCCTGGTGATCAACGAAACCAAAGTTATTCCCGCCCGCCTGCTGGGTGAAAAGGAAGGCACCGGCGTCCCTGTGGAAGTGCTGCTTCTGCGGCGGGAAAACGCCACCGACTGGGAAGCGCTGGTTCGCCCCGGACGCCGGCTGAAGCCCGGGAGCTTCTGTTCCTTCGGAGAGGGGCTGCTCCGATGCGAAATCCTGAGCCATGTGGCGGAAACCGGGGGACGGATGGTTCGATTCCATTGTGACGGAATCTTTGAGGAAGTGCTGGATCGGCTTGGAGAAATGCCCCTGCCGCCTTACATCCATGAAAAGCTGGCCGATCCGGGACGATACCAGACCGTTTACGCGCGGCAGGAAGGTTCCGCCGCGGCGCCAACCGCGGGACTTCATTTCACGCCGGAATTGCTGGCCAGAATCCGGGAAAAGGGAATTACGCCCGTGCCTGTATTACTGCATGTCGGGCTGGGAACTTTCCGCCCGGTGACGGAAGAAGACACCGACCGGCATGTGATGCACAGCGAATACTGCGAGGTGACGCCCGAGGCCGCCGACACGCTGAACCGGCTGCGGGCCGCGGGCGGACGGATCGTCTGCGTCGGAACCACCTCCGTTCGTACTTTGGAAACCCGATCTGACGAGAACGGCCGGATCGTTGCCGGCGCCGGAAATACCGCCATTTTCATCAAGCCGGGAGTCAGGCTGAAGGCAACAGACGCCCTCATTACGAATTTTCACCTGCCCCAGAGCACGCTGCTGATGCTGGTCAGCGCCATGATGGGGCGGGAGGAGGCCCTGCGGGTTTATGCCGAAGCCGTGCAGGAACGATATCGCTTCTTTTCTTTCGGAGATGCCATGATGATCGACTGATCATCCGGAGAGATGGGCATTTGATTTCGGGAAGGCCTGATGATCGACTGATGATTTGGGATATGGACATTTTCGGCAGAATAGGATATAATAAACCTCGCTTCAGTTGTTAAAATCGATGGAGGAGGTTTCTCCCGGATGGATGCACAGTTTGAACCCACAAATCCGCTCAGCATGCCTTTCGAATGCTTCACGTATGAACCCGGCAACAAACCTTTTCCCGTCGCCGAACACTGGCATTATTTTGCGGAACTGGTGTTGTGCAGGGAAGGTAAGCTGCTGATTCGCAGAAACGGGGAGGATTTTTTCCTGACTCCCGGCGAAATCCTGTTTATCAATCCCCTGGTCTGCCACAGTCTCGACACCGCCGACGGAGATCCCGTGAAATACGGGGTGATCAAGCTGGACCTGAACCAGTTTGAAGAGACACCCTGTTATGCCCCGGATCTGCGGAGTATGATGCTGGAGGCAGAGCGCAATCAGCTTCCGATGCACCTGAGCGCAAAAGAGGTGCATGAATCCCATATGGATTTCATGGTTTCGGAATGCATCCACGAATACCGCACCCGGGCCTACGCCTATGACCTGAAGATTCGCGCCATGCTGTATCTGATTACAACCTCCCTGGTGCGCCTGTGGATCGGTCAGGGCGTAACCCTGCAGGTCCGGCCTGTTCCGTCCGACCCTCTGTATACCGTAACCTCCTATATTGATCACCATATCGGGGAAAGCCTGAAGGTGGAGGATCTGGCAAAATACTACGGGCTGAGCTACCCCTGGTTTGCCAAACGGTTTCGGGATATATACGGGATCAGCTGCAAGGAATACATTGAGAAAGTCCGGATCAGCAGAGTGGAGCATTTTCTGCTGTTTACCGATCGCGACCTGAACGATATCAGCCGGAAAACCGGGTATGCCGACTGCAGTCATATGATCAAGGATTTTCGTCGGCTGAAGGGGACAACGCCCGGTCAGTTCAGGCAGCAACAGCGAAAAACCTGATTTCTTATGCCGGAAAGCTGAATTTTCTTCCGCAAGTGTGCCGAAAAGGCTTGACAGGCATAGAAAAAACGGATAAAATACAATGCGTTCGCAAGTCTTCAAGGGCTTGATGCGGGCCATGCAGGTGTAGCTCAATGGCAGAGCTCCAGCTTCCCAAGCTGGTCACGTGGGTTCGATTCCCATCACCTGCTCCAGACCGCATCAATGACTCGGAAGCAATTACGTATTCGCTTTTGAGCGAGATAACAGTGAGGAGGAAACCCCAATGGCAAAAGGACATTACGAGCGGACTAAGCCGCATGTAAACATCGGCACCATCGGTCACGTTGACCATGGCAAGAC
>CADBLV010000262.1 GCA_902795555.1 uncultured Eubacteriales bacterium
CATTTGATGAATACAGCCCCTATAACGGAGTCTATCAGCAGTATATGTTCGCATATTACAGAAATCGGTCCTGATATCAGAATCATGCATCCTCAACGGCTTTCCTGTTCAGAGACAGGATCAGGTTATTGCTGCGGAACGCGTTAAAATACCTGGCATCTTTGACCATATCAAGAACCATGCGGATTCCGATCGAGTCCGGAGACGTGTCTTTGCTGTGAAGTTCACGCCATTTTAAAGGATCGAAGGCTTTACACATATCCCGGAAGGTGATACTGATCTTGTCATCATTGATGGCCAGACGATAATCCACCCCGTAGGCTCCGAATCTCCTTTTTTTCCCATGGAGAATGACGCCGCTGATGATTTCTTCCGTAAACAGAGAAATCAGTTTTGCCGTTCTTTCCTCCAGACCTTGATCTTTGCAGAACAGGTAGGCCTTCTCGCTGAGGGGTGCGACTTCATCGATCGTGTCAATCCGGTCGTACATATTATTGCTCTCATTGCCGCCGAATCCTTCCGGCAGAAACATAAAATCCTCCCATCGTTTCGGGATTCCCCGGCATTTCCAGCAGACGATGAGAAAGATGATCAGCACCAGCAGCATCTTTCCGATGGCACCTGAAGCCAGAATCCCCTTAGAGCCGAAGAGAGATCCGAGCAGGAAGGCGAGAGCGACCGGGATCGCGAATCTTTCAATCAGGGCCAGGATGTTGACATATTTTCTGTGCTGGATTCCCTGCAGATAATTCTGGAAGGAAACGCTGGCTGTGTCAAAGGCCAGGCTGACAGCCATCCACTGAATCGAAAAGATGCTCATGGAGATGACTTCCGGATCACCGGAATAGAAACCGGCGACCCAGGGGGCCGCAACGATCAGGACGGCTCCGGCCACCCCGGAAGTGATGATTCCGAACTTCATCGCATAGGAGAAAAGCTGCTTCAGTCCCTGCAGATCCTCCGCGCTGTAGTAGACGGTGCACATGGTGAGGAGTGCACGGGAAACCCCTGTGGCGATGCAGAACATCAGCAGGTTCAGATCGTTCTGCATGGCTTTGGCGGCAATCGCGGCAGTGGTAAGGGCCATGACCAGATTCAACCGATTGATCAGCAGATCGCGAAGCACAGAGGCAATCTTTCGAACGAGGGAAGGGGAGCCTGCTCGGGCGATCTCCTTGAGATGGGACAGACCGGAAAAACGGAGCGACAGCCGGAAGGTTCCCGTTTTTCTGAAAAAATGCGTGAGGATCACGATCAGCTGGGCATATAAGGCGACGGAGGTTGAAAGACCGATTCCGAATATCCCGGCCTTCAGCAGACGGACGCTGATGAGATCGCCGGCGACATTCACCACGCAAAGGACGATGGAGGAGAGGGAAAGCAGCTTTCCCGATCCGTCCATGACGATGAAAGGGCTGAGCAGCTGAATCAGCATGAGCGCCGGGATTCCAAAAAGATATCTGTAAAGATAGCGATCCATTAAGGGCTGCAGCTCCGGCTTCAAATCTTTGGAGACACCGCTGACGGAGATCAGAAATCCCGGCGCAAAAATGCACAGGATGACAAGGACAGCCGAAACCAATAACGTTATGACTAAGGAAAGAGAGAATACGGCGTCGGCTTCCTTTTTCTCTCCTTTTCCGAGGTGCCTGGAGCATACGATCTGGCTGCCGGTTGAAATAAAACCCGCGATGAGAAGCAGAATGCTTACAAAGGGGCCCAGCAGAGAAATGGCAGAGTAGGCATCCTGACCCAGGGTCCGGCTGGTGATCATGCCATCAATGATCGTCGAAATCACGCCGGCCAGCTCTGTCACAATCAGGGCGAGGGCCGTGAATAAAAACATGCTTGGGATCAGGCCTCTCTTCGGCTTTCGGGCTGTTCCCTCAAAGGCGGAATGCGTAACCATGCTCATCAAGAATCCTCCGGATCATCCTGATTTGAAGTTCCGGAAATATCATATCATGTCAGGTCGCCTTTTTCTACCCTTAATACGTGATTCCTCCTCTGATACTGATTTTCGATCAAAATGATCTGCCGTTTTTTATCGCACCAAAGGTGCGTCGAAGATCGCATGAAACAGGATGACGTCCCGGAAGCCTGAGAGAATTCACAGAATATTCACCTTCATTTCAAGCTTATTTAAAGGTTTATCACAATAATCAATCCTGTCAGGAAGCTCATTCCTGACAGATGAAATGAAAAGGAGGATCCTTCCATGAAAAGATTATTGGCAATCCTGCTTGCGATGGCAATGCTATTCAGCGTAACCGCACTTGCGGAAGAAAACACGGAAATGTCCGGTGCTGCTTCCGGTGAAATGGGTACACCCCCGGACGGAACCCCTCCGGAAAACCCGGACGGGAACATGGCGCCCCCGGATGGAATGGGCGGACAGCCCCCGGAGAAACCGGACGGAGCACCTGGCGGCGGGTTCGGCGGAGGTACGCCTCCCGGAGGCGGAACGAGCGACTTTGACTATACCGCCGCAACGGAGATTACCGAGGCTGCTGAGCAGTCAGATCAGACCTACGCTTCGGAAACCGTTGACGAAAGCGCTCTGATCGTGAACACGGCGGACGATGTCAGCATCACGAATCCCACCGTCACCAAGACGGGCGATTCCAACGGCGGAGACAACTGCAACTTCTACGGGCTGAACGCGGGCCTTCTGGTCATGGGCGGTTCCACGACGACCATTACCGGCGGCACGGTGGAAACCTCTGCCTCCGGTGCAAACGGCGTCTTCTCCTATGGCGGGAACGGCGGGCGCAACGGCGCGGAAGGCGATGGCACGACGGTTGTGATCTCCGATACGACGATTACAACAACCGGCGACGGTTCCGGCGGGATCATGACCACCGGCGGCAGTATCACCTACGCAAGCAACCTGACCATCAACACCTCCGGACATTCCTCCGCGGCGATCCGCACAGACCGCGGCGGCGGCACCGTGGTTGTGGACGGCGGCACCTATACCACCAACGGACTCGGTTCTCCGGCCATTTATTCCACGGCGGATATCACCGTGAAAAATGCCACCCTGACTTCCAATCTGTCCGAAGGCGTCTGCATTGAAGGCAAGAATTCCATCACCCTGGAAAACTGCGATATGGCTGCCAACAATACGCAGTGCAACGGCAACGCAACCTTCCATGACACGATCATGATCTACCAGTCCATGTCCGGCGACGCAGACAGCGGCACCTCTTCCTTCACGATGACCGGCGGAAGCCTGACCAGCCTGAGCGGACATATGTTCCATGTGACGAATACCCACGCGGTCATCACCCTGTCCGGCGTGAATCTGGTCAATGAAGGCAGCGATGTTCTCCTGTCCGTCTGCGACGACGGCTGGAGCGGCGCGTCCAATATCGCAGAACTGGTGGCAGACAGTCAGAATCTGAGCGGCATGATCCTGGTGGGGAGCAATTCCACCCTGACACTCACCCTGAAAAACAGTTCTTCCTTTGAAGGCAGCTTCAGCGGTGAGATCGAAAACGCGAAGGGGACCGCAGTCTCTGATGAACTCGGAACGGTCCATGTGGTTCTTGACAGCACAAGCACCTGGACGCTGACGGCGGACACATACGTCACTTCCTTTGAAGGAGACGCAAGTCGCGTGATTGGAAACGGCTATACGCTGTACGTGAACGGGTCTGCACTGGAAGGAATCCAATAAATCAGAATCCGAAATCTTCTCGCGGAGCCAATCCGGCTCCGCGTTTTTCAGTATTGAGCATCATGTGATCGAATGGAAAGTAAAAACCAATTCAGCGGGAATTCGCGTGCTCAGCATCGACAAAAACAGTTTCACAGCAAGAATTCAGGTGGTCATCATCAGGAAATTTGTTGTTGCTGTAATGCTCTTCTCGCTGTACAATGGAGTCGGCAAAAAGAAAAGGAGGGACGCTTGATGAAAAGCAAACTGTGCAGGATTCTGTCGCTCTCCATGATTCTGATGCTTCTTGTTTTTTCCGTCCTGACCGTCCGTGCAGACGGAACGGGATATGCGGACATCCTGCGCTCTGTAGATTACGGAGATCAGGTTACTTATGTCATCGGCCACGAGAGTCCGGACGCGGACACGATCGGAACCGCGATCGCATACGCCCATTGGCTGCGGCAGCTCGGAATCAACGCTGAGGCAGCGGCGACCGCGAAAGTCAATCAGGAAACAAAATACGCACTGGATTACTATGGCCTGGAACAGCCTGAGATCCTGGAAAACGCTGCAGGAAAGCAGTTTGTCCTGGTGGATCACAGCGAATATTCGCAGGCGCTGGACGGCATGAAGAATGCCCGGGTGGTTGGGATTGTTGATCATCACGGGATCGGCGATATCCGAAACACGGAGCGCATTGCTGTCATCTCCCTTCCGGCAGGCGCAACATCCTCCATTGTTTACAAGCTGTATCTGGACTGCAATGTGGGGATCCCAAGAGATATGGCCCGGGTCATGCTGATGAGCATTCTTTCCGATACTAAGGGAATGACCGGCAATGTCACGGAACTTGACCGGGATGCATATGATTTTCTGCTTTCCATTGCGGAGATCAACGATATTGACGCCCTGTACGCCGGAATGAAAGCGGCCAAGGCCTCCTATGAAGGGATGACCGCGTCTGAGATTTTCTACAATGATTACAAAGAATACGTTGCGGGCGAGTACACCTTCGGCATCGGCGTTGTATATACAGACACAGAGGAAAACATGATAGCGCTGACACAAAAGATCGAGGCCGAGTTCCCTTCCATCTATGCGCTGAACAAACTCGATATGCTGTTTTGCATGATTTCTACGGATGATATGACACGGTTGATCTGGTACGGGGATGATGCGGAAAAAGCTGTATATGACAGTTTTCCGGATTATGACGGCAGCGGATGCCTGATCTTTACGCCGAAGGCTTCCCGGAAGGCCAGGATCGTACCGCCCCTGACAGCGGCCCTTGAAAAATGGACTGAATCAGGCAGTCAGAGTCAGCCGGGCGCAGATGAATAACCGCAGGAGAGAGGACAAACAGGGAGGAAACAGAAATGAAACGATGGGTACTTTGGTTCTGCAGCATTCTGCTGACGGTATGCATCTTTGCGGCTGCAGGCCCGGCCGGAACGGAGGAAGCAACAGCTCCGGAGAATATGTATGAATATCGTCTGCTGGAAAGCGGGGGAGCCGAGATTACCGCGTATAGCGGAAATGAAACGGAGATTGTGATTCCGGAGGCGCTGGACGGGAATCCCGTAGGTTCCATCGGGGACAACGCGTTTCACGGCCATTCGATGACTTCCGTCATTATTCCGGAAGGCGTGAAGGCGATCGGGAACTACGCGTTTTCCTGGTGTGAAAACCTGGCATCCGTCACCATCCCGGATTCGGTTACATCGCTTGGAAACAATCCTTTTGCTTCGGATCCGTCGCTGACTAAAATCCGGGTCGGGAAGGGAAATCCGGTGCTGGAAATCCGGGAAGGCGTTTTGTTTCACAAACAGGACAAACGCCTGATTTATTGTCCCTGTTCGAAGAAAGGCGGATATACCGTTCCGAAAGGAACGGA
>CADBLV010000263.1 GCA_902795555.1 uncultured Eubacteriales bacterium
AATAATTCAAAAAATAAAATAAATTTTTACGCGAAATACCTTGACAGGCGAGGTAATGTGGTGTATGATGGCCTCACTGGAGGTGATTGCATGACGGTTTCAGCGGATCTGCTGAGAGGATACACCGATCCCATCATCCTGCACTGCCTTTCGCGGGGGGACGGATACGGATATCAGATCAGCAAAGATGTAAGCGAAAAAAGCGGTGGCCGGGTGGAGCTGAAGGAAGCGACGCTGTACACGGCTTTCCGCAGGCTGGAGAACGCCGGATACATTTCCTCTTACTGGGGAGACGAAGGCATCGGCGCCCGGCGGCGGTATTACAGGCTGACGGAGGCCGGACGCGGCCGGCTGGCGGAAGAGAAGGCGCTCTGGCAGGAAACACGGACTGTTCTGAACGGACTTTTAGACGAGGAGGGGACGAAGGATGAATAACCGGATCGCGGGAATCGTGAACGCGCTGTTTCAGGACACGGCGGAAACGGAGGAAACCGTCGCGCTGCACGAGGAGGTTATGAACAACTGTCAGGAGCATTTTGAAGATCTGATCGCCCACGGACAGAGCGAGGACGAAGCGGCGGAGATCATCGAAGAGAGCCTGAAGGGAATGAAGGAAGTCATCGCGGAATATCCCCGGAAGGAAGGGGCCGCCGAGACGCCGGAAGAAGAGGATGAGCAGGGCGGCCGATGGGTTTTCCCGGGGGTCACCCGGATTCACGCGGATCTGCGGGAGCAGGACATCGAGGTGATTCCCAGCCTGGACGACCAGGTTCACCTGCGGTGCGACGATCCGGAGCGGGTGATTCTGGACGTGGCGGACGGATGCCTGACGGTGAAGGCGGCCGACCGGGCCAGCCGGGCTTCCGAAGCCCTGCGGGACGACAAGCCGGAGGAAATGACCCTCAGCGGCATTCTGAGCTATGTGGGGCGGGTGGTTCGCAAATTCAGCACCCAGATGAGCTATAACGGACCGCTGGAGATTCTGGTTCCCCGGAAGATCATGACGGAGATGAAGCTGAACACAGTGAGCGGGGACATTTCCTATCAGGGCCCCATTGCCGACGTGATCACGCTGCACACTGCCAGCGGGGATATCGAGATCGATCCTTCCGACGACGCGACGATGGAACGGGTCAGCGCGGGGGCGGCCAGCGGGGATGTGAAGCTGCACGGCAGTGCGGCGGAAGCGGAGCTGAACTCCATGAGCGGCGATGTGTCCGCCACGGGCGCGTTTGACACGATCCGGATCAGGAGTGTGAGCGGCGACGCGGAATTCTCCGGATCCGCCGTCAAGCTGACGCTCCATTCCGTCAGCGGCGACGCGGAAGCAACCATTGAAAACAACAGCATCCAGTGGATCGAGGCGAAATCCACCTCCGGAGATGTGGAGATCATGCTGCCGGAAGGCCTGGAAGGCGTGCACGCGGAATATACTTCCCGCAGCGGATCATGCTACTGCAAGGCTGCGGACGCGGGATTCTCGGCCCCTGTGCAGATTCGTGCCTCCACGGTGAGCGGAAGCGTCCGGATTCAGTGAGTGACCCGCCCTGACAGGAGGACGGGAAAAAGAAGAAGCGGCAGAAGGATAAAAGGATAGAAGGATAGAAGAAAAGAAGGAGATTGACCATGGAAACGAACGAGAGGAAGGGCGGCCAGGTTGCGGACATTTTTCAGAAGCTGTATCATCATCGGCTGCGGATTGACAGGAACGGAAAGACGATTCTGAACTGGTCCAGCCTGTTCAGCCTGGCCTGCCTGCTGCTGGCTCCGCATATGACCATCGTCGGCGCGGTGATCGCCCTGCTGATGGGATATCATATCAGCCTGGAATCGGACGGGGAAGAGGATACGGAGTTTCAGGAGCGATTCCGGCAGGCGGCCGACACGGTGAAGAAGACAGCGTCCGCCGCTGCCCGAACCATCAAAACCGAGATTGAAAAGAATAACGGAAACCGGAAGACCGGCAGCGAAAACACTGCCTCCCGCCCGGCGGAAGAGACTTCCTGGGCGGCGCAGCGGAGCGCGGAGATGGCGGCCAGGCAGGCAGCCCAGCCGACAGTGACAGCCCAACCGACAGCGACGGTTCAGCCGACAGCGACGGCCCAGCCGGTGAACCAGGACGTGGTTGAGGATCTGGAGAAGCATGCCTATGATTTCCAGCATAATCCTGCCGCAAGATCCGCTTTTTCGGCGATGGGTTCCACCGTGCCGACGCTGCAGGTGGAGGAAAACAACGGGGATGACGGCGGCCCTGTGATCGTGGACGCCCAAATCATTTGACAACAGTATCAGACAGCATCAGTCAGTCGGCTCCGGCGCGGGGTTGGCTGACTGATCCTGTTATATGAAGAGAGGTATCTTTTGTTCGTGATCCGCGACGCGGGGGTAAGGATTAAACAGTCAACCGAACAGAACGGCAGAGGTGAACCTGCTGATTGCAGAGGAGGAAAAGGATGAATCCGCTGGAGAAGAAACTGACGGAATGCCTGAAAGAGGCGACGGAGCGGCAGGAGGCCGCGGGGATCAATGTGCTGGTTTTGCAAAACGGGGAGGAACTGGGCTACGCAGAGGCCGGCATGGCCAATCTGGCGGCGGGGAAACCCATCACCCGGGACGCGATTTTCCGGCTGTACAGCCAGACCAAACCGGTGACGGCGGCCGCGGTCATGATGCTTGTGGAGCGCGGAAAGATTGACCTGCTGGACGGGGTGGACAAGTTTCTGCCGGGCTTTGGACATCCCCGCGTGATCGCGGCGGACGGGACGGAGACCCCGACGCTGCGGGCGCCCTGGATTCTGGAGCTGCTGGGCATGACGGCGGGGGTGTGCTATCCGGATGTGGACGCCGCGGGACAATGTGCCGCGAGGGTGTTTGCGGAAGACCAGGAGCGGATTCTTGCGGGGAACGGCATGGACACGGTTTCGTTCTGCAACCGGCTGGGAGAACAGCCGCTGGCTTTTCAGCCGGGAACCCACTGGCGATACAGCACGAGCGCGGACATTCTCGGCGCGGTGGTCGAGGTCGTGAGCGGGAAGCGTTTCAGCCGGTTTCTCCGGGAAGAGCTGTTTGAGCCCCTGGGCATGAAGGATACCGCTTTATGGGTTCCGCCGGAAAAGCGGGACCGGTTTGTGACGGTGTATGACCATACGGCGGCGGGGTTGACGGAATGGCGAAATCTTCACCTGGCTGTGGGCAAATACGACGAGGAACCCGCTTTTGAATCGGGCGGCGCGGGGCTGGTTTCCACGCTGGATGATTATGCGGCCTTTGCCGGGATGCTGCTGCGCGGCGGCGTTACCCGGGATGGGAAGCGGCTGCTGAGCGAAGCGACGGTGCGATATATGACGACGCCGCAGCTGAGCGAGGATGTGCGGAAGGATATGTGGGATGCCCTGAATGGATACAGCTATTCCTGCCTGATGCGGGTGTGCGACCGGCCGGGAGCGGCGGGGTTGCTGACACGGAAGGGCGAATATGGCTGGGACGGCTGGCTCGGAACCTATTTCTGCAATATTCCGGACCAGGGGATCACTTTCCTGCTGGGGCAGAATGTGACCAACGCCGGCACCACCGCTGTAACCAGAAAATGCCGCAATCTGGTTGCGGCTGCGCTGGGGATTTGATGTTTGGGTAAAAAACGCGATGTTTGGGTAAGAACGCGAGGGGAAGCCCTCACGGGAGCCGGATTCAGGTGGAGGCTCCCGGGAGGGCTTCCCCTCGCGTCGGCGTATGTTTTCAATGCGGAAAGACCGGATGGCTTCGCCTTGTGTCAGGATGCGTGTTTCGTGCGGAGAGACCGGAAGGGATCCCCTCGCATCGGCGCAGGTTTTTGTGCAGAAAGACCGGAAGGCTTCCCTTCGCGTCGGCGTATGTTTTCAATGCGCGGGACCAAGCTCTCCGCTGCGCCAGTGCCTGCGGCAGAGGGAAACGTAGGCTTCATTGCCGCCCAGGACAATCTGTTCTCCCTCCCGGGCCACTTTTCCGTTGATGACACGGGCGTTGCAGGTGGCTTTTTTGCCGCACCAGCAGATGGTTTTCACTTCCTCGATCGTGTCCGCCCAGGCCATGAGCCACTGGCTGCCCTCGAAGAAGTTGCCTTTGAAATCCGCCCGAAGGCCGTAGGCGATCACCGGGATTTCCAGATCGTCGACGATATGAACGAGCATTTCCACCTGTTCTTTGGTCAGGAACTGGGCTTCGTCCACAATGACACAGTCATAGCCGGAGAGGTCCATGCCTTCCAGCTCTTCCATAAAGACACATTCGGTTTTCAGGCCGCAGCGGGAGAGGATGGTGCGCTCCCCGTCCCGGTTTTCCAGGGCGGGCTTCACCATCAGCACATTCTGATGCCGCTCGCCGTAGTTATACTGCACCATGATCGCGTTGGCGGTTTTGCTGGAGCCCATGGCTCCGTATCGAAAATACAATTTTGCCACAATGAAACATCCTTTCGCCAGACCCATCTTTCCATCCCGGAAAGGAGGGGTTCACAAGAGGGAGAAGCCCTCTGTTCGTTTATATTATACCAGCAGCAGGAAAGCCTGGGCCAGGGCGACGGCGACACAGGCGGCCAGGGCCACGGTCAGCAGGCTCCGACCTCGCCAGGCCAGCAGCACCGCCACCGCGACGCCGCAGATCGCCGTGCGCAGATCGCCGGTGGAATAGAACACATCCGGAAAGGTCATGGCGCCCAGCACCGCATAGGGAATATAGCCCAGGAAGGAACGGATGAACCGGCTGCGGATTTCCCGGCGGAATACCGTCAGGGGCAGCATCCGGATCAGATAGGTCACCCCGGCGGTGACCGCCAGATAGGGGAGAAAAACAGACCATTTCATGCGCTTTCCTCCTCTTTCATCGGAAACAGGGCAGCGCCGGCCGCCGCGGCGGCTACGGCGCAGATGATGATGGCGAAGCCGGAAGAGACCGTGTTCAGGCCCGGGATATACCGGAAGCAAAGGCTCAGGGCGACGGCTATGGCAACCACAAACCGTACCGGCCGATGCTTTCGGGCCGGCGGCAGGATGATGGCCAGGAACATGCCGTAAATCGCGATGCCCAGAGCGGAACGCACAAAGGCCGGCAGCAGCGTTCCCGCGGCGGCGCCCAGGAAGGTGCCCAGACTCCAGCCGATCCACGGGGTCAGCATCAGGCCGTACAGGTAATCCTTTCCGACCTTCCCCGGCTGGGAGGAGGCCACGGCAAAGATTTCATCCGTGTTAGCGAAGGAAAAGATCATCCGCTGCAGCGTGCCCATGCTGCTGTCCAGCTTTCTCCCCAGGGAGAGGCTCATCAGGGCATAGCGGAGATTGATGGTCAGCTGGGTCAGCGCCATCTCCGCCAGGGAGGCGCCGGAGGCCATCAGGGGCAGGGCGGCCATCTGGCCGGCACTGGTCAGATTCGTCATGGAAATCAGCACCGCCTGGAGCACGGAAAGCCCGTCGCCTACAGCCTTCATGCCGAAAGCGAAGGAGACGCTCAGATATCCCAGGGCGATGGGCAGGCCATGGCGGATGCCCTGTCGGAAGGTCCCGGAGGGCAGATCGGCACGGTTAACCTGTTTCATGACTCTTCTCCGAAGCGCCTGACGCCTTCCGCGGTTACCACCGCGTAGAAATTCCGCGCCCGGGGACAGGGTTCATCACTCCAACGGATGGCGGCCCGAACGGCGGCTTCCGCCTTCGCGGCATCCGCTTCCGAGCGGGCATGCAGCTGACACAGGGGCGTATCCGGGGTTACCCGGTCGCCGACGCGAACGTTCATCACAAAGCCGACGGAATAATCCAGCTGATCGGTCAGCTGCAGACGGCCCGCGCCCATGGCCTGGGCGGCCAGCCCGAGGGCGGCGGTATCCATGCTGCGGACATATCCTTCCCGCTCGCACGAGGCTGTGCAGATGACCGGAGATTGAGGCAGGAGGGAAGGATCATCGCAAACCCGGGGATCTCCGCCCTGGGCCGCAATCATTTCCTTCAGCTTCTGTAAGCCAGCGCCGGAAGAGACCGCCCGGCGGAGGACCGCTTCCCCTTCTTCGGGACTGACTGCTTTTCCGGCCAGCAGCATCATATATCCGCCCAGCTTCAGGGAGACCTCCATGAGATCCCCTTCGGCGCGGCCGGCCAGGATATCAATCGCTTCCTTTACCTCCAGGGCGTTGCCCACATGGGTGCCCAGGGGCTGATCCATCCCCGTCACCAGCGCCACGACGGGCTTTTTCGCAAGGGTTCCGACCTGCACCAGGGTTTTGGCCAGGGCGATGCTGTCTTCCAGGGTGTGCATGATGGCGCCGCTGCCGGTTTTGACATCCAGAACGATGGCATCGGTGCCCGCGGCCAGCTTCTTGCTGAGAATCGAGGAGACGATCAGGGGAAGGGAATCCACGGTCGAGGTGACGTCCCGGAGGGCGTACAGGGTCTTATCCGCCGGAGCGAGGTGTCCGGTCTGCCCTACGACAGCCACACCGATGCGGCGCACCTGATCCACAAACTCCTTTTCCGTCAGACCGGTCCGGAATCCGGGAATGGATTCCAGCTTATCCAGGGTTCCGCCGGTATGGCCCAGACCGCGGCCGCTCATCTTCGCCACATTCACGCCGCAGGATGCAACCAGCGGCGCCAGAACCAGGGTCGTCGTATCGCCGACGCCGCCCGTAGAGTGCTTATCCACCTTTATGCCGGGGATGGCCGAGAGATCTACTACATCTCCGGAATCTCGCATGGCCATGGTCAGATCGGTGGTTTCCCGATCCGTCATCCCGTTGAGACGAATGGCCATCAGCAGGGCGGCCAGCTGATAATCCGGGGCGGACTTTTCCGCGGCTGCTCTGGCCAGAAAAACGGTTTCCTCCTGGCTGAGCTCCCCGCCCAGTTTCTTCTTTTCAATGATTTCAAGCATGGTCATTGCAATTTACCCATCCTTTCCAACACCCATGGGTTGTGAAAGAGAACATTCCATCTTTTCATCCTTTCCCAAAGGTCAGTATCAGTATAAGTTTTTCATTCCGCGCCGTCAAGGGCGTTCGTTTTTCGCTTGACGGAGATTGAAAAAATGATAAAATATCAAGGAAAGAAAAGATTTTCAGGAGGGATCATCATGGCACGGTTTCTGATCGAATACTACTCCAATGCCCTGCGAAGAACGACCAGTTTTTACGCGGTGATTCCCAATGATCCGCGCAGGGAGATTCCGTGGGAGAAGAACCAGTTTTCCGGCCAGTCGCTGAAGGCGCTGTTTCTGCTGCACGGGTATACCGGGCGCAGCGAATGCTGGATTCCGCAGGAGATGCTGGAGAAATACCACCTTGCCGTGTTCAGCCCTACGGCGGAAAACTCCTTTTACACTGACGGCGAGGCGGTGGGCCGGCAGTATGAGACGATGGTGGCGCTGGAGCTGGTGGATTACGTCCGGGCGACCTTCCATCTGGCGCTGAAGCCGGAAGAAACCTTCATCGCCGGGATGTCCATGGGCGGATACGGGTCGTTACATCTGGCCCTTGCGCATCCGGACCGGTTCAGCAAGGCCGGATGTATGTCTTCCGCGCTGATCGTTCCGCGGGTATCGCAGATGAAGCCCGGGGAGAACGACGGGCTGGCTAACTATGCCTATTACCGGGACTGCTTCGGCGATCCGCTTTCCGAAGCGATTAATCGAGAGGTCAATCCCGAGGTGCAGGTGAAGAAACTGAAGGATGCCGGCGTGAAATTGCCGGACCTGTATCTGTGCTGCGGGACGGAGGATTTCCTGATTGAGCCCAACCGGGATTTCCACCGGTTCCTGGAGGACGAAGGAGTTTCGCATGTCTATGTGGAGGAACCCGGACAGCATGACATGGTGTTCTGGCTCGGATCCATTGAACGGATTCTGGCATGGATGACCCGGGCGTGAAGCATGAGGCCTTGCAATATGAAAAGCGAAGCGCGAAGAATGCGGGAGAAGAGAGGATAAGAGGATGATCAAACGGTGGCTGGCCGGATGGCTGGCGATTGTGATGCTGTTTGCCGGATGCGCGGCGACAGCGGAAAGCGGCGGTACGACAGAAACCACTTCCTCCGAAGGGACGGCTTCCGCGGCGGAGGCTGCGGCTGACGAAGGCGGCGGATATACCGGGTCGAGCACGGCGGATATCCAGGAATCCATGGAAACCCGGGAAGGTGAAGCACCGTCGACCCTGGCAGGAAACATCCACCTGATCATTGAGATGCTGCAGAACGAGGATGTTCGGCACATGCTGCAGATTGAGGATGTGCGGATGGTCGCCTCGGAAGTGGTGGCGAAAACGCTGAAGTGGCTGCTGGAGAACCGTCCGGTGACCATGAAAATCCTGGCCGAGCTGGGTGTCGGGGAAGACGAGCGCTATTGCGTGAGCGAAGTGTGGGACAGCGCGGAACGAGTGTGTAACTTCTGGGATGAATATCGCGAGTCGCCGGACGGAGGGCAGCTGGAGGAAGAGTTTAATCTGGTGCTGGAGGATCCGGATATCCGGGAAGCCGCGGAGAATTTTGTCCGGCTGGTTCGGTCCGGGGATCTGGCGGCGATCCTGGAAATGATAAACAGGGAAGCGAATGATTCGGAGAACGACAGAGAAGACGACGAAACGCGCTGGATGGGTTCTCTGACCCGGGTCGCCAGGGAACGCAACATGAATACCTCCACTTTTATGGGGAGGGTGATGCTCGGCCTGCTGGCTGTGCTGGAAAACAGCGAATGGGCCCAGGAATCGCTGCCGAAGCTGGCTAAGAATGAAAATCTCTGGCGGTTCATCCTGCATCAGGCGCAGGGGAATAAGACGCTGGACAGCATCCTGCGGGAGGAGATCCGCCGCCTGATGAGCGATCCGAAGATAAAATCCTTCCTGAAGAATAATCTGGAGGAAAGCATCCGGTTGCTGAAATCCCTGAGTTCACAGCCGGAAACAGGGGAAGTAGGCACCGAAACAGGCGCCGAAGCGCATGCAGAGACGACCGGTAGCCTGTCCGAGAAAAAGACCGGAGCACAGTCTGCGGAAACAGTTGACAAGGAGGAAACCCCATGAGTGAGAAAAACAGTCAGACCCGACCGGAAAAGCCCGCAGGACTGGTGTTTTTTGAGGCCCAGGAAAAGCCGCGGCAATATGTAATCTTTGATAAGGCGATCGTTCGCGGCCGGCAGGAGATGGATGTTTTTACGCCCTCCTCCCTGCAGCTGGCCTATCCTTTCCTGGATGAGGAACAATGTGAGATTCGCTTTGAGGACGGCCAATGGATTTATAAAAACCTGAGCGAGAACGTGTTCACATTCATGGGCGGACAACTGGTGCATGCCGGCGAGGAGCATGAGCTGAAGGACAACATGGTGATCCGCCTGTCCAATGACCGGATGCTGACGGCGGTATTCCTGCGGGAATTTGCCAGCTCCACCGACTGGCAGATGATCAACATGGACGACGGCCGGCACACGGTGGTGATTGAAAACGAAGCCTGGGAGGATGACAACGAGGCGCTGACTCTGTCCTATGAAAACAGCCGATGGCAGATTGAGGAAATCGGTGTCAGCAACCTGCTGCTAAACGGGAAAAAGGTGGAGGAGTCCGTTCCGCTGCAGTTTGACGACTGCCTGCAGATCGGCGAGGCGCGGTTTATTTTCGAAGGCTCCGGGATGCTCTACGGGATTCATATCCGACAGGGAGGCCTGAACATCGCCATCGATGAGCGCAGCGTGAAGAGCGTGCTGAAGAAAACCACGCTGCTCAAGGACATCCGCCTGTCCGTGGAACCGGGCAGCATGGTGATGATCCTGGGCGGTTCAGGCGCGGGAAAAAGCACCTTTGTGAACGCTGTGACCGGATATGAAAAGGCGAAGGCCACCATCGTCGAGGGCGGGGTGGATTACTATCGCCAGTATGACCAGGTGAAACATCGGATCGGCTTCGTGCCTCAGGAAAACCTGATGCGCGAGGAGGACACGGTGCTGATGACGGTGAGCAACGCCGCGGATCTTCGCCTGCCGGCCACGATTTCGGCGGAGGAGAAGAAGCGCCGGGTGAAAATGGCCCTGGAAACCTTCGGCCTCAGCGGACGGGAGGATACGCTGGTGAGCAAGCTTTCCGGCGGCCAGAAGAAACGGCTGTCCATCTGTACGGAGTTTGTGGCCAGCCCGAACCTGTTCATTCTGGACGAGCCGGATTCCGGCCTGGACGGGATTATGGCCCGGGGCCTGATGGAAAACCTGCGGTTGATCGCCTGCCAGGGGAAGATCGTCATGGTGATTACCCATGCCCCCGATCGGGTGGCCAACCTGTTTGACAAGGTGATCGTGCTGGCCAAGGGCACAGAGGATCATGTGGGTCAGCTGGCCTTCTACGGCGGGATTCAGGAAGCCCTGGATTTCTTTGAGACGGACAGCCTGGAGAACGTTGTGAAGCGGATCAACGCCGTCAACGAAGGCGGCGAGGGCCGGGCGGACGAGTTTATCGAAAAATACAAGGCATATTCGGCGGTTCAGGAAAGCCAGGAGAAGGATGAATTCCGGGAGGCGGGGGCGGAAGAGGAACCGGAGGTTTCCGAACCCGAGGCAGGAGAGGAGCTGCGATATAAGAGCCGGCTGGCGCAGATTCCGATCTTCCTGGGGAAGCATATCCGGATGTTCATTACGGAAGGAAACTGGAAGGTGCTGCCGTTGTCGGCCGTGATTGCCTATCTGGTGGTTTACGTCATCGGCAAGCGGATGTTCATCAACATGGAAGGAACCTCCTACGCAGCCTTCGCGATTGTCTGCGTGTGCATCTGGAACGGCGTTTTCAACTCCATCCAGGTCGTCTGCAAGGAGAGAGGGGTCATCAAGCGGGAGCACCGGGCCGGCCTTCATATTTCCTCTTATCTGGCTTCCCATATGATTTATCAGGCCATCATCAGCCTGGTGCAGGTCGTGATGATGCTGGCCATTTTCCTGATCTTCAAGGTGAAGATTCCGGCCGGCAGCGCTGTGACCGGCAGTTTCCTGGTGGATCTGGGCATCACGATGTTCCTGATCACCTATGCCGCCGACATGCTGGGACTGATGATTTCCTGCATCGTGCATACCCCCGTGACCGCCATGACGGTGATGCCTTTCGTCCTGATTGTTCAGCTGGTTTTTGCCAATTTTGTGATTCCGCTGAATGAGGTGGGCAAAAAACTGTCCAACGTCACGATCAGCAAATGGGGCATTCAGGCGATCTGCGCGGTTTCGGACTATAACTCCCAGGAATCCACCGTGCTGATGACGGCCCTCAACACCATGAGCAATAAGGATCCCGAGAGCCTGGTGTCCCGGGTGCAGCGGGTGCTGACCATTGAAGAAGTGAACCACAAGGTGGGCCAGATGACCGCTTCCCAGCTGCAGAACAGCGAGTATGCCTTCACCACCTCCAACGTGCTGAAAAACTGGGGGATTCTGGTGGCGTTCATCTTCCTGTATGTTCTGATCGGATTGATCTTCCTGGAGCAGGTGGACCGGGATAAACGGTAAGCGCTATACCAGACGCGGGCCAAACCCGGAAAGCAGGGGAAAAAGGAAACAGGCTGACCGGGATAAACGCTAAAGCCGTGCCTGACGCGGACAAAGCC
>CADBLV010000264.1 GCA_902795555.1 uncultured Eubacteriales bacterium
AAACGGGGACTTCACCTATCAGATGAGCATTCTCAAGAGCGCGGACGCGGCCGGCAGCGCCTGCAACCGCTTCACCTATGCCTACGCGCCGATCAACGGGCTGGGGCATTTCCTGCATACCTACGTCTGCGACGGAAACCCGATTCCTACCTTCCAGGGGGAGCCGGAGCGCATCGCGATCTGCGATGGGATTGACGAGATGACGGAGCGGCTGTGGGACGCCCTGGATGAGAACAACAGGATCAGCCTGTATGTCCTTTACATTGACCTGAAGACCGGGGCGGAAGAGAGCCGACTGGTGAACAAAAACGGAAAGACGGCTTAACCGGGCGGACCGAAGCGCGCTTCCTGTGCGGCAGGATCGCCGGGCAGCGGACAAAACAGAACGGATGAATCACGGAAGGAGCGAAGAACATGAAAGAATTTGAATTGAAATACGGATGCAACCCGAATCAGAAGCCCGCGAAGATTTACATGCGGGACGGAAGCGACCTGCCGATTGAGATTCTGAGCGGACGGCCGGGATATATCAACTTCCTGGATGCCTTCAACAGCTGGCAGCTGGTGAAGGAGCTGAAGGCTGCGCTGGGCATGCCGGCGGTGACCAGCTTCAAGCATGTGAGCCCCACGAGCGCCGCGGTGGGAATCAAACTGAGCGCCGACCTTAAGAAGGCATGCTTTGTGGACGATATTCCCGGGCTGGATGATTCACCCCTGGCCTGCGCCTATGCCCGGGCCCGGGGAACGGACCGGATGTGCTCCTTCGGAGACTGGGTGGCGCTGAGCGATGTATGTGATGTGACCACGGCAACGATGCTCAAGCGCGAGGTGTCCGACGGCGTGATTGCTCCCGGATATGAGCCGGAAGCGCTGGAGATTCTCAGGACGAAGCGGAAGGGAAATTACAACATCGTCCGGATCGATCCCGATTATGTGCCGGAAACCCGTGAAACCAAGCAGGTGTTCGGGATTACTTTTGAGCAGGGACGCAACAATTTTGAGATTAACCGGGAACTGCTGGGCGAGATCGTAACGAAGAGCAGGGATCTGCCCGAGAGCGCGATCCGGGACCTGATCGTCGCCCTGATCACGCTGAAATATACTCAGTCCAACAGCGTGTGCTACGCAGTCGACGGTCAGGCGATCGGCGTCGGAGCCGGTCAGCAGAGCCGGATTCACTGCACCCGTCTGGCGGGCAGCAAGGCAGACACCTGGTTTCTGCGGCAGCATGAGAAAGTGCTGAATCTGCCGTTCCGCGATGATCTGGGCCGGCCGGAGCGGGACAACGTAATCGACGGATACATCAATCAGAACGAGGAAGACGTCTGTGCTGAGGGAAACTGGCAGAAGTATTTCACAACGCAGCCCAAGCCCTTCACAGAGACGGAAAAACGCGCTTTCCTGGACACGCGCCGGGAGGTTGCGCTGGGGAGCGATGCCTTCTTCCCCTTCAGCGACAATATCGAACGGGCTTACAGGAGCGGCGTGAAATATATCGCGGAACCCGGCGGGTCGATCCGGGACGATGCGGTGATCGAATGCTGCGATAAATACGGTCTGACCATGTGCTTTACACACATGCGGCTGTTCCATCATTAAGGATTATTCCCGAAACAGACTGAGCAGGATCGCGCAGCATGAATTCCCGGGCACGACCTGAAATTGGGTGACTGAGCGAAAAGCGGCATTCTGGCAAAGCATGAAGGGGAGCGTGTGCAATGAAAATCCTGGTTGTCGGCGGAGGCGGCCGCGAACATGCCATCATCAGGAAGCTGAAGGAGAATCCGGCAGCGGAGAAGATCTATGCCCTGCCGGGAAACGGCGGCATCGCGGCGGACGCGGAATGCGTTGCCATCGGAGCAAAGGATCTGAACGAAATCGTCCGCTTTGCCCGGGAGACGGGGATCGATTACGCGGTGGTGGCACCGGATGATCCGCTGGTGCTGGGCTGTGTGGATGCCCTGGAAGCGGCCGGGGTACCCTGCTTCGGACCGCGGAAAAACGCGGCGATCATCGAAGGCAGCAAGGTGTTCAGCAAGCGCCTGATGCAGAAATACGGTATTCCTACGGCGGCCTTTGAGGTGTTTGACAATCCGGAGAAGGCCCTGGCCTATCTGGACACAGCGCCGATTCCGACGGTGGTCAAGGCGGACGGCCTGGCCCTTGGGAAGGGCGTTACTGTCGCGATGACCCGGGAGGAAGCGAAAGCAGCGGTTCGGGAGATCATGGAGGACCGAAAGTTCGGCGAGAGCGGAAGCCGGATCGTGATTGAGGAATATCTGGAAGGGCCGGAGGTTTCCGTTCTGAGCTTCACCGACGGCGAGACCGTCGTTCCCATGGTCAGCAGCATGGATCACAAGCGGGCCGGGGATGGGGACACCGGGCCGAACACGGGCGGCATGGGAACCATCGCACCGAATCCCTTCTACACAGAGGCGGTGGCGAAAAGGTGCATGGAGGAGATTTTCCTGCCCACCGTCCGGGCCATGAAGGCGGAGGGACGGGAATTCCGCGGATGCCTGTATTTCGGGCTGATGATCACCAAAGACGGACCAAAGGTGATCGAATACAACTGCCGCTTCGGCGATCCGGAAACCCAGGTCGTGCTGCCGCTGCTGGAGAGCGATCTGCTGGAGATCATGCGGGCTGTGACGGAAGGACGGCTGAAGGACGTCCCCGTGCGCTTCCGGGAGGGCGCCTGCTGCTGTGTGGTGCTGGCTTCGAAGGGCTATCCGGGGGCTTATGAAAAGGGATATGAAATTACCGTTCCGGAGGAGATCCGGGAGGCGGTGTATGTGGCCGGCGCGGCGCGGAAGGACGGGAAACTCGTCACGTCCGGCGGAAGGGTGCTCGGCGTGACGGCTGTCGCGCCGACGCTGAAGGAGGCCGTGAAGAAGGCCTACGAACGGGCGGAGAAGGTTCAGTTCGCGAATCGGTATTATCGGAAGGATATCGCCACCCGGGCACTGGAAGCCTGCGGGGAGAACTGAGCCCGTTCGCGGCTGCGGAAGAGGCTGATTGATTTCCGGATGCGAAAGAATCAGCCCATACAGAAACCGAACAAACGGGCAGACGTGACGCTGCCGTTCGCGGAGGAGAAGAAAAACGCCATGGTCGAACGAATTTATGTGGAAAAAAAGCCCGGGCTGGACAATGAGGCCCGGGCGCTGCTGAGCGACGCGCGGAGCCTGCTGGGCATCCGGAATCTGGAAAAGGTGCGGCTGTTCAATCGATATGACGCGGAGGGAATCAGCCGGGCGCTGTTTGAGGAAGCGGTGCGAACCGTCTTTTCCGAGCCCCAGGTGGATATTGCCACCCCGGACGCGGACACGGCGGGAGCCCGGGTTTTCGCGGTGGAATTTCTGCCGGGGCAGTTTGATCAGCGGGCGGATTCCGCGGCCCAGTGCATCCAGATGATCAGCCGGGGGGAACGGCCTCTGATCCGCAGCGCGAAGCTGTATGCCCTTTACGGAAATCTGTCGGAAACAGAGATCGCGGAGATCAAAAAATATGTGATCAATCCGGTGGAAGCCCGGGAGGCATCTCTGGAGAAGCCGGAAACCCTGAAGACCGAATACGCAGTTCCCGACGAGGTGGCAGTGCTCGTCGGATTCAATGATCTGGACCGGGCCGGCCTGGAAGCCTTTGTGACGAAATATGCTCTGGCGATGGACGCGGAGGATATCGCTTTCTGCCAGGCCTATTTCCGCTCGGAAAAACGGAATCCCACCATCACCGAGATCCGGATGCTGGACACCTATTGGAGCGATCACTGCCGGCACACCACCTTTCTGACGGAGATCGACGGCGTAAGCTTTGCGGATCCGCTGCTGGAGAAAGCCTGGCAGGATTATCTGGCAGTTCGGCATGAGCTGGGCCGCACCAAACCCATCTGTCTGATGGATCTGGCTACGGTGGCGGTTCGGTGGCTGAAAGTGCACGGAAAGTTGCCGAAACTGGACGAGAGCGAGGAGATCAACGCCTGTTCCATCCATGTTCCCGTCACGGTGGATGGGGAGCGGGAAAAC
>CADBLV010000265.1 GCA_902795555.1 uncultured Eubacteriales bacterium
GGAAAAGGCTGCTGCCATGTGCTGAATATCCGGCCGGAAGGCGCGGCCTGCCTGACGCTGTAAGGAGACAGAGGGAATCATGACGACACACAGCGCAGAGGAAACCCGGGATCTCGGGGAGCGGCTGGCCGGTCAGCTGAAGGCCGGCGATGTGGTGCTGCTCCGGGGCGATCTGGGCTGCGGAAAGAGTGAACTGACCCGGGGCCTGGCCCGGGGCCTGGGTATTTCCGAAACGGTGACCAGCCCCAGCTTCACCATTCTGAACGTCTACGAAAGCGGACGGATTCCGCTTTATCACTTCGACTGGTACCGGCTGGAAAGCGAAGAAGAGCTGTATGAGCTGGGGATGGACGAATATCTGGGCGGGGACGGCATCGCCGCGGTGGAATGGCCGGATCAGTGCCCGGGGGCTCTGCCGGAGGACGCCCTGGAGATCACCCTGACCTATCGGGATGAAAACACCCGGGAGATCACATTCCGGCGCCTGGGCCGTTTTCACGACGTGAAAGAGGCTTCAGTGGAAAAGCAGCTGATTGGGGACGAAAGATGAAAATTCTGGTGATCGATACTTCGGGACCGGTTTGCGGCGTTGCCGTGATGGACGAGTCGACCGTCTACAGTGAATATACCGCCCAGAACCACAACACTCACTCTGTGAACCTGATGCCGATGGTGGAAGAGACGCTGCGGAGCGCGGGAACGGCGCTGGGCGAACTGGATGCCATCGCGGCGGTGACCGGGCCGGGCAGCTTCACGGGCGTGCGCATCGGAGTGGCCACCGCGAAGGGGCTGGCCCACGGAGCCGGGCTGCCATGCATTCCCGTGGACGCCCTGGAGGCTCTGAGCCTGGGAGTTGGATGTTTTGAGGACGTGATCTGCCCCATTCAGGACGCTCGGGCCGGACAGGTGTACGGCGCCGCGTTCCGGCAGGGAGAGCGGCTCATGCCGGATCAGCCGATGAAGCTGGAGGATTATCTGACAGCGATTCAACCCTTCGGGAACCGTTTTCTTTTTATCGGGGACGGGATGCCTGTGCACCGGGAAATGATTCAATCCATCCTGGGCGAAAAAGCCCTTTTTGCGCCGCCTCATCTGGCTTATCTCCGCCCTTCCGCGGCGGGCCGGGCGGCGCTGGAGAAAACGGAAACCACCGATTACCTGCATCTGCAGGCAACCTATCTGCGGCCACCGAATGCCCAGAAGAACAAAAAACTGCTGGAGGCCATGCAGCATGGATGAGGTGATCATCCGCCCGATGACCGCGGGCGATCTGGACGCTGTGACTGCGATCGAGGCAGCCACCTTTGCCCGACCCTGGAGCCGGGAAAGCTTTCAGCAGGAGCTGGAGCGGAATGTGGCAGCACGCTATCTTGTGGCGGAAAAAGAGGGATCTGTGATCGGCTATGCCGGCGCGTGGATTATTCTGGATGAAAGCCATATCACCAATATCGCCGTGACGGAAGCGGAGCGCGGAAAGGGAATCGGACGAAAGCTGACCGGACAACTGCTGCAGTATCTTTCCAATCTCGGCGCTGTTTACGCGACGCTGGAGGTTCGGGAGAGCAATATCCGGGCCCAGAATCTGTACAGGAGCCTCGGGTTTATTCAGGTCGGAAAGCGAAAGAAGTATTATGAGGACAATCAGGAAGACGCTCTCCTGATGGTGTGCGACCGGATGCCGGAGGCCGACCCGGATTTCGAGGAAGAACGGACGGTTCGGGAATGAGAGGCGAAGCCGAGGAACAGGCCGGGGAGCGGAATTGCTGAAGAATAGTCGGGGAATGAAAGGGAAGAACGGGATGACGATCAAACGGACAGGGTGGCTGACAGGGCCGGCGGCGCTGCTGCTGGCCCTGATGTTGGCGCTGCTGGTGGGGACAGTTTCCGCAGAGGCGGAAGAAGCCCCGAATCTGACGGGAAGCTGCACGATTACGGTTTCAGCCGCGAACAAGGGCGGCGAGAAGAGTATCACGGACGGCAATTATGAGACCTACTGGGAGAGCAAAAAAGGGAAAACAGCCTCCGTGACCATCGAATCCCCGACGCCGCTTTATGGTCTGTATCTGTGCTTTGAGCGGCTGCCGGAGGCGTATACGGTGCAGGCCGGCACGGGCGGCGACTGGACGGATCTCTATGAAGGGGATCCCCGCTATCATCATATCTACTATCCCCTGAACGGGGAAAAGCGGATTCGGATTCTGGCCGATTCAGTGGGCAAAAAGAACACCTATATGGGATTCAATGAGGTGTTTGTTTTCGGCGAGGGGGAAACGCCTTCCTGGGTACAAAGATGGGAGCCTTCTCCGGAGAAAGCGGATATCCTCTTTCTCGCCATGCATCCGGACGACGACCTGCTGTTTATGGGCGGCGCCATCGCGACTTACGCGACGGAATTCAAGAAGCAGGTGCTCGTGGCCTATATTAGCTACAGCAATACTACCCGGCGCAGTGAAGCCCTGAACGGACTGTGGACGCTGGGGGTCCGGCAGTATCCGGTTTTCCTCGGCATCCGGGACGTGTGGTCGGACAATGTGAAGGACGCATATAAAAAAGTCGAGGGCGGGAAGACGGAGCTGTATCATCTGGTGACGGAACTGTTCCGAAGATACAGGCCCGACGTGGTTGTGACCCACGACCTGAACGGCGAATACGGACACGCCCAGCATAAGATGACGGCTCAGACCGCCATCGACTGTTACGAATGGGCCGCGAATCCGGAAAAGGATCCGGAGTCGGCGACTCAATACGGTACCTGGCAGGTTCAGAAACTCTATCTTCACCTATATGGGGACGAACAAAATCAGACGAATTTCAATTTCGACATTCCACTTACATCCCAGAACGGGAAAACCGCTATGCAGGCCGCCGCGGACGCCTACGCCATGCACGTGACCCAGCAGAACAAGGGCCAGAAGATCCGCGGCGTCTGGCATGAATTTTCCGTCGAGGAATACGGGCGGAACCTGTATCCGGCGAACCGGTTCGGGCTTTATGCCAGCCAGGTGGGGGAGGACGTGCGGCATGACGATTTCCTGGAGCATCTGCCGTCGGCGATCAATCCCGAATCCACCCCCATGAGTACAGCTTCTGTGGAAACCCCGGAACAACAGGGAACCGTTTCTGTCGCGGAAGCGCCGGAACTGCAGGGAGCCGCAACCACTGTGGAAACTCCGGAACAACAGGCAGCTGTTTCCACTGCGGAAGCGCCGGAACAGCAGGGAGCCACAACCACCGTGGAAGCCCCGGTTCAACAGACAGCCGCAGCTTCTTCGGAAACCCCGGAAGCAGGCGATGACCGGGAAGACCCGGAGGAAGACACCGATGACGGACTGATGGTGGAAGAGGTTGTTATCTCCACAACAGCCGGGACCAACGCGACAGCAGAGATGGCCGGGACCGCCGAGACTGCCGGGACTGTCGAGACCGCAGGAACCGTCGAGACTGCCGGAACTGCCGAGAACGCCGTAACCGTCGGGACAGCCGAGACCACCGAAACTACCGGGACAACCGAAACAGATTCAGCGCCTGCCTCCGGCGGGGTTTACGCCGGAACACTTCCCGACTGGGTGGAGACCGCGCTGAACGGATACGGCCCCCTGAACGAAAAGGGATTTCTGAACGCGGGAGAATGCGTGCTGGCGGATGAGGAGGAAGGCCATTATCTGTATGTGAGCCCGACGATTCGGATTCAGATTGAAGAACGTGTTTATACCCCTGAAAAAGACAAAAAACATCCTTTCCATTATTTCACCGCCCATGTCTGGTGTGACACGGAAGCCGGGGAATTACCGCATACGGTTTACTCCGATCCGGAGAAACCCCGCACCAATGCCAAAACGATTGCTACGATCGGCCGTGAACAGCAGGTGGTCCTGGCGACAAGCACAGACTACTATACCTATCGGGCCGGACGGAAAAAGAATACCCCTAGCGTTCATGTCGGGATTGAGATCCGGAACGGGGAAATCGTGTGGGACGATCCACAGATCAAGAATGTGAAAATGCCGAATTATGAGACGCTGGCTTTTCTGCGGGACGGAACGGGACAGAGCTATCCTTCCAAAGAAAAGACCGCGGAAGAATATCTGGCGGACGGGGCCACGGAGGTTTTTACCTTCGGGCCGTGCCTGGTTCGGGACGGGGAACTGACCGAATATCTGAAAAGCGCCAATACCTCCTACAATCCCCGGCTGGCCATCGGCGTGGCGGAGAAAGGACATTATGTGGTCATGCTGTGCGAAGGCCGTCTGGCCCGATCCAAAGGTGTTCAGATGGCGCTGCTCGGCCAGCTGATGGCAGACGAGGGATGTCAGCTTGCAGTGAACATGGATGGCGGACAGACCGCGGTGATGGCCTTTATGGGGAAACAACTGAACCAGGTGTCCACCGACGTTCCCAAGGGACGTCCTTCTGTGGAAGCGCTGGCCTTCGGAATCTCACCGTTGGTGGGGCAGTGAGCCCGGCAGCCGGAGAGAAATGAATCCGGTTCCCGATCCACAGGGCAGTGAGCCCGGCAGTCGGAGGGAGACAAATCCGGTTTCCGATCCGCGGGACGGGAGACTGCACGGCAGCAGGGAACCCGCCGCACGGGCGAAAACAAACTGATCAGATCGCAGGGGAGGAAGAAAAATGAACCGGGACCGGCTGTATGAAAAAGCATTCGCGTTCAGAAAAACCAAAATGTGGGAATACATGAACGACGACCAGCTGTTTGCCATTCGCGTGAAGGATACCATCTGTTATCTGAATGTGATGGGCATGCTGGGAGAGCATGTGGCTCTGGGCGTTTATCCGGGAGAGGAAGGACTGCGCAGCCTGTATCGGATCTATCTGACCGGCGGCGAATCCGAGAAAGAGCAGGAGGCCGCCGCGCTGGGACAGATCACCGTCCAATGTGTCCTGGGAGACAGGGATGAGGTGACGCCGGAGGAACGGAAATCGGTGCAGGCCTACTCGAAACAGCACGGGATCTCTCTGAGAGGGAGATATACCTTTCCCTATTTCATGCGGATCTATCATTTCCAGCCCATGACTGAAATCACTACGGATGAGGAAGCGGACATGCTGGAACAGGCTTTGGACGCTGCGATCTGGGTGAATGAACAGATGAAGATGCGCAAAATCACGATCAATCCCCTCTGGGCCAGAAGAAAAACACTTCCTCTGGTTGTCCGTGATGAAGCGGGGTTTCACGCGGAAGACTATCCGCTCCTGCCGATGGGAGAACTGACCTATCCGGAGGGACATACAGAGAACGAAGCCTACAAGGAACGCACCCGGAAAATGCCGAAGGAAGGACAATGGGCCTGCAAAATCATCCTGGACGAGGTGGCCCGGGAGGCGGAAGGCGTGGAGGGCCTGTATTATCCCTGGCGCCTGCTGGCCGTGAATTCGGAAAGCAGAAAGGCGATCCCGGTGCAGCTGGTCCGGGATTATGAGAACCGGACGAACGTCATGCTGGACAAGGTCATGGAAGCGATCTTCCGGGAAGGAGCCTGCCCGGAGAGGATCACGGTTACGGACGAGCGGACGGAAGCGCTGCTGGCAGGCTGGTGTCAGGAGATCGGGATCGCGCTGTCCATGGAAGAGGAGAGCGATGAGCTGGAAGATTTCGAGGAGCAGCTCTCCGGGGAGGAAACAGGGGATTCCTTAGAACGCACCGCCTTCCTGGACATGCTGGATGTTTTGGAGTACCTTCCGGAAGAGATTCTGCGCTCCGATCCCCGGCAGCTGCAGGAGGCTGTGAAGCAGTTCAGAATCATGATGACCCTTCCTGATTTTCCGGATGAACTGCGCGAAAAAACCCAGCATGTGCTGGACCGGCTGAATCGCCTGGCCGGGGAAAAGGATCAGGCTCCCAAGACGAAAAAAGGCAGAAAGAAAAAGAAAACGAAAACAAATCAAAGCTATGTTATCAGCGTATCTCTGGAGACCGGCTGCTACCGCCATCTCCGGATTTCGGCCGACGCGCTGCTGGAAGATCTGTCGGACGCCATTTTACAGGCCTTCGCATTCGATAACGATCATATGCACGGCTTCTTCATGGACAACCGGGAATTCAGCCCCCGGGACGCGTATTATATGCGCGGCACGGACGCGGACGGTCCGACGACGGATGAAGTGACGCTGGCGGAAGCGGGCCTGCAGGTCGGACAGAAGTTCAAATATGTCTTCGATTTCGGCGACGAGTGGATTTTTCAGTGCAAGGTGCTGAAAAAACTGGATGAACCGACCGCCGAACCGCAGATCGTCCGGACCAAGGGTGAGGCCCCGAACCAGTATCCGGACTGGGATGAATATGACGATTATTTCGATGAAGATGACGACGACGATGACGAAGAATGGTGATCACGATTGCCTATGACATGCGGGTCAGGGGAGAGCGTGTTTTCAGCGGGACATCCGAGCATGTTTTCCTGACCCGGGAAGGGAAATTTGCGAAAATGAAAAAGGTAATGCCGGACTTTTGCACGGCCGTGGAAAAGGCGATGAAGGATTCCCGGACCCGGACCATCTATCTGGCAGGGGGATGCTTCTGGGGCATGCAGAAGTTCTTTGACCAGTTTGACGGGATTCTTTCCACGGAGGTGGGCTATGCCAATGGGCCGGATCAGGCGCCGACTTATCAGGATGTCTGCGCCAGCAGCGGTCATGCCGAAACCCTTCGGATCGACTATGATGAAACCGTGATTCCCCTGGAGAAGATTCTGGATTATTATTTCATGGTCATCGATCCGCTGTCCGTCAATCAGCAGGGTGAAGACCGCGGCATCCAATACCGGACTGGGATTTATTACGTGTCGGAAGACCAGCTGCCGGCGGTTCAAAGGGTTTGGGAACAGCAGGAGAAAAAAGCCGGCGCAAAACTGGCTGTGGAACTGGAACCGCTCCGGAATTTCTTCTCCGCGGAAGAATATCATCAGAAATATCTGGACAAAAATCCCGGCGGCTACTGCCATATTCCCGACAGGTATTTTTCTCTCGGAAAGTCATGAGCGGGGCGGGGGAGAGGAGGAACAGGGACATGCGAAAAGCGATGGCGTTTCTGATCATGTGTATCCTGATGACGGCCTGTGTTTGGGCCGGCGCGGAGGACGAGAATCCTCTGATCGCGGATCAGATTCCTTCGGAATATTTGAAAGCGGTCGATAACGGCGGAACGGTCAGCAAAATCTCCTATCCATCCAGGGACTATACGGGAGATCAGGCGGAAGTGACCAAATTCGCTGTGGTCTATCTGCCGCCGGACTATGACCCTGACAGCCATTATGACCTGCTCATCCTTTGTCACGGCATCGGCGGGAATGAAAACGAATGGGGATTTATGAACCCTTTCTGCATTGGGAAGAACGTCGTGGATCACCTGATTCTGAACGGCGAAATCGGTCCGATGATCATCGTGATGCCCAACGGGCGCTCCACAGCTAATTATATGGACAGCAGCATGAACAACGCGGCGTCGTTCTATCCTTTCGGGAAGGAACTGCGGAATGATCTGATTCCGTATATGGACGCGCATTACGCCACCTGCGGGGCGATGACACCGGGAGATCTTCCGGCCGGAAGGGATCACCGGGCCATGGCCGGCCTGTCGATGGGCGGGATGCAGACGATCAATATCGGGCTGTGTGAATGCCTGGATATCATATCAGCGTTCGGCGCATTCTCCGCCGCGCCGACTTCCTATACCTCCGCGGTCATCGCGGCGAAACTGGCAGCCTTTCCGGAGAAACCCATCCGCTATTTCTATAATATCTGCGGAACGGAGGACAGCATCGCCTACGATTCCGCGTCGAAGGCGGCCAA
>CADBLV010000266.1 GCA_902795555.1 uncultured Eubacteriales bacterium
ACCGGCACACCCACAAGGGGGAAGGGCCAGAGCCCTGCCCTTCCCTTGTTAGGGAATGCCGGTGCTATACGTAGACGAGAAGAAACGAAGAAGAAGGAGGTCGAGAAAAATGCGAAACGCCATACGAGGGTCGTCCCCATCGTTCCTTCCTCGTTCCGAAGCCAGTTTCACACGAATTTGGTTTCACACGATCGGCGAAATCGTCGGGAAGCGTTGATTTATCTGCGTTTTGCGGGGATTGGCGGTTCCACACGACGCGGAGAGGGGGAAAACGGTGAATTCGGAAAACGTTGTAAAACAAGGCTTTGCGGGCTGCTTCGGTTTCACACGATTCGTGTGGAACCAGGCGCGGTTTCACACGACACAGAGAGGGAGGAGTTACATATAAATGAAGAGAGCGATATGTCGAACGACTGACCACTGGCTAAATTCATGATATTTTTTTGCACTCAAAATTTTTGCACTCGTTGGAACACGAGGAAAGCAAAAGGTTCAGGAGGCATTCGGCACGGTTCAGGCGCTCCGATTTTTACACCTCAATTTTTGCACTCAATGCGAAAATGGTTACATTGAAGATGCGCTTTGTAAGCGATCCACAAGTTTCATGCGTGAACCGTGCGACGCGGGCGTGAAATGCTTGACACAAAAAGGCTTCCGGCGTTAAAATAGAGGTTGGTCTGTATCCGATGTATGGAAACGATGGAGGGAATTTCGTGCTTGAATGTATTGTGACAAAATTCGGCGGCAGCTCCCTGGCTACCGACGAGCAGTTTCGAAAGGTACGCAGCATTCTGGAGCTGGAGCCGACAAGGCGGTATCTTGTACCCAGCGCTCCGGGAAAACGATTTGATGGCGACGAAAAGGTGACGGATCTTCTGTATGAATGCTTCCGGCTGGCTTCCGAGGGGAAGAGCATCACGGACGCTTTCAGCAAGATTCGGGAGCGGTACACGGCCATTGCCCGTGGGCTTCATCTGAAGGTCGATCTCGAGAGCGAACTGGAAGCCGTTGAAAAAGGGATTCTCGGCGGAAAGGGAAAAGACTGGTGCGCCAGCCGCGGGGAGTATCTCTGCGGGCTGCTGATGGCAGATTATCTGGGATGGAAATTTGTGGACGCGGCCGACGGGATCGTTTTTTATGAGGACGGGCGGCTGAACGACGGAAAGACGCAGGAGAAGCTCTCCGCGCTGCTTGCCGACGGACAAAGCGCCGTGATTCCCGGATTTTACGGAGCGACGGAGGACGGCGTGGTTCGCACCTTCTCCCGGGGCGGAAGCGACATCACCGGGGCGCTTGTTTCCCGGGCCGTTGGGGCGGACGTTTATGAAAACTGGACGGACGTTTCCGGATTTCTGATGGCGGATCCGCGGATTATCGACGGGCCGGCGGAGATTTCCAGCATCACCTACAATGAGCTGCGGGAATTGAGCAACATGGGCGCGAGCGTTCTTCACGAGTACGCCCTGTTCCCCGTGCATCAGGCCGGGATCCCGACCAATATCCGAAACACCAACAAGCCCTATCATCCCGGAACGATGATCTGCAAGAACCCGCCGCAGGAGATTTCCGTGCCCACCATCACAGGGATTGCCGGGCACAAGGGATACACCGTGATCAACATCGAAAAGAACATGATGAACAGCGAAGTCGGATTCGGACGGAAGGTGCTGCAGATTCTGGAAGACCGCGGCATTCCGTTTGAGCACATGCCGACCGGCATCGACAGCATGTGCGTCGTCGTGAAGAGCGACCTGCTGACGCCGTGGCTCGACGAGGTTGTGGCGGAGATTGAAAAGCTGGTCGACGGCGCCGGAAGCGTGTCCGTGATGGATCAGCTGAGCATCATCGCGACGGTCGGACGCGGGATGGTTCACAACTGCGGAACGGCAGCCCGGCTTTTCAAGGCCATGAGCAAGGCGCGGATCAACGTTCGAATGATCGACCAGGGAAGCAGCGAACTGAGCATCATCGTCGGCGTGAACGATGCCGACTTTGAAGCCACCATCCACGCGATCTATCACGAATTTGTTGCCTGAGCGACGAACCGGACGGAAACAAACGAAGGAGATTGAACACTCATGATGAAGGTGTTGGTGACCGGAGGGTTGGGCCAGCTGGGGCAGGATGTGCTGGAAGCGCTTGAACGGCGGAACATTCCGTGCCTGGGCGTGGATCGGGACGATTTCGACCTGACCCATGGGGAGGATGTTTCGCGGTTTGTCGCGGACTATGCCCCGACGGCCATTGTTCACTGCGCTGCCTATACCGCCGTGGATCGGGCGGAGAAGGAGCCGGAAGTCTGCTGTGCCATCAACGGGATGGGAACGATGAACATCGTTCGGGCCGCCAACGCCTGCGGCGCAAAGATGGTTTACATCTCCACGGACTACGTTTTTAACGGCACGGGAACACGGCCCTGGGAGCCGGAGGACGAGACCGAACCCCTGAACGTTTACGGACTGAGCAAGGCCCAGGGAGAGACGGCCGTCCGGAGCCTGCTGAAACGATTCTTCATTTTACGGACGAGCTGGGTTTTCGGAGCGCATGGGAACAACTTCGTGCGCACGATGCTGCGGCTGGGCGCGGAGAAAAGCGAGCTGCGAGTAGTTGGCGACCAGATCGGAAGCCCCACTTATACCCGGGACCTGGCCGCGCTGATCGTCGAGATGATTCAGACCGGAAAATACGGCATTTATCACGCGCGGAATGAGGGATTTATCAGCTGGGCCGAATTTGCGGAGATGATTATGCGGAAGGCGAAGCTGCCCTGCCGGATCATCCCGATTCCCTCGGCGGAATATCCCACGGCCGCAAGGCGGCCGCTGAATTCCCGGATGAACGGAAGCAAAATTCAGGCGAACGGGTTTACGCCCCTTCCCTCCGTGGAAGACGCTCTGGATCGATTTTTGCGGGAGATCGGCACCCTATAAGCAGAATTTGGAACAGGCAACCGAATGTCGGGGGCGCGAAGCTATTCGCGCTCCTTTATTTCATTCATTTCCAGGCCGCGGATGAAATCCGCCGGAAGGGGGGCCCGGAAGGTCATCGGGGCATGGGTCCGGGGATGCTCGAAAGAAAGCGACCAGGCATGGAGCATCAGGCAGGGAACGCGGGCGCCCCGGGCGATTCCGTAAATCGGATCGCCACAGAGCGGATGGCCGATGCTTTTCAGATGGACCCGGATCTGATGCGTCCGGCCTGTAAGGATTTGCACATCCAGGAAGGCGCAGTTTCTGCCCTGATCCAGAACCCGCCAGAGGGTGACAGCCGGGCGGCCGGCCGGATCGATCGCCATTTTTTTCCGGTCCTTTTTGCTTCGGGCCAGGGGCGCTTCGATTCGACCCGTTGGCTCCTTCAAGACTCCCTCCGCCAGAGCGCGATAATGCTTTTCGATTTTCCTGTTTCGCAGCATATCCGAGAGCGCCAGCTGGGTTTCGTCATTTTTCGCCACAAGCAGGAGCCCGCTGGTGTCCTTATCCAGGCGATGCACAATTCCGGGACGCATTTCCCCGTTGATTCCGCCCAGGGAAGACAGCCCGGCCAGGAGAGCGTTAACCAGCGTTCCGGAATCATGGCCGGCGGCAGGATGAACCACCATTCCGCGGGGCTTGTTGATCACGGCGAACCCCTCCTCCTCATAAATGATTTCCAGAGGGAGGTCTTCCGGAAGGAGGGCCGTTTCCTTCGGCGGGGGAATCACGAGAGAGAGGCAGGTCCCGGGAGGCGGCTTTTCTCCGGCCTTGCGGGCAGGGGTTTGCTCCAGGAAGCAACAGCCCTGTTCGATCAGGGCGGCCACCCGGGAACGGCTCAGGCCCGAGGCTTCGGAAAGGACCACATCCAGACGACGGCCGTCCGCAACGACCCGCAGGATATTTTCCTGATTCATAATCCAATCACCTGTTTTCTGTTTCCTATGCGTTTTCGGAGGGCTGCTTTCCGAAAAGAAGCGCCACCATGACGCCCGCGCAGCCCACGGAAAGGAAAAGATCCGCCAGATTAAAGACCGGGAAATCGACAAAAAGAAGCTCCAGCATATCCGGGACATAGCCCAGGAAAAACCGGTCCAGCATATTGCCCACGGCACCGCCCAGCATCATCATGAGGCATACCGTCACCGGGAGGGAAAAGCGCCGCCGCCGAAGAAACCACACTGCCGCGAGCACCAGGGCCAGGCTCAGGAAGCCCAGAAGAAGAGGCTCGCCGGAGAGGAAGCTGAAGGCGATTCCTTCATTTTTCACCAGTCTGAGCCGGAGCACTTTGGGAATGAGGACGAGCCCTTCCGCCGGAAGGGAGGGGGCAGCCATTTTCAGCGCCCGATCCAGGACAAGAACGAGAACCGCGATCCAGAACGCACGCCGCTTTTTCACGAAAGCCTACCTTCCTTTCCTGACAATTCCCGATCGGGAACAGCATCCGGGGAGGATTCCGATGATTCGGAAGCATCCGCCCGGGAAAGCCTGTCGATGGCGCGATTCAGCCTGCCGAGCACCCGCAGCGCATCCCGAAGAGCCTGCTCATCGGAAGGCGGGACATCCCGCAGAACGAGGGTGGCCGTGGAACGGCGGGAAAGCGCGAGACGGGCGTCCGCCTCCGAGAGGGCCTGCAGGAAAACCATCGGAGAGGGAACGGACTTTTCATCCAGCCGCATGATGAGTCCTTCCTTTCCGCGGGAGACCGCGGCGATTCCCACCCGATTGGCCAGGGCCCGCAGCTGGCTGACATCCAGGAGGATCTGCACCTGCGGCGGGAGAAGGCCGTAACGGTCGATCAGCTCGTCAGTAACATCCGCGCGATCCTCATCGGTCTGGATCGAAGCGATCCGCTTATACATTTCCATCCGCTGCTTTTCCTCGGAGACATAATCCCCGGGCAGATAGGCATCGACTCGAAGATTGACGCGGGTTTCCAGCTCGCGGGGAACCTCACGGCCACTGACCTCCGCGAGCGTTTCCTCCATGAGCCTGCAATACATATCATAGCCGACAGTGGCCAGATGGCCATGCTGTTCGGGACCGAGAATGTTGCCGGCACCGCGGATTTCCAGATCCCGGAGGGCGATTCGGAACCCCGCGCCGAACTCCGTAAATTCCCGAATCGCCTCCAGGCGCTGCTGGGCGGCTTCGGAGAGGAGATGAGACGGACGCACCGTGAAATAAGCATAGGCCTGCCGGTTGCTTCGTCCGACCCGGCCCCGAAGCTGATACAGCTGTGAAAGGCCGAAACGCTCGGCATCATAGACAATGAGCGTGTTTGCAGAGGGAACGTCCAGGCCGTTTTCGATGATCGTCGTGCAAAGAAGGACATCATAATTCCCATTATAGAAATCCAGCATGACATCCTCCAGGCCGTGCTCGGACATCTGACCATGGGCCACGCCGATCCGAACCTCGGGAACCAGGGCACGGAGCCGGGTATAGAAGGACTCGATGGACTGGACCCTGTTGTAGAGAAAATAGACCTGTCCCGAACGTCCTGCTTCCCGGAGAATCGCATCCCGAATCAGGGCATCGGAATATTCCGTGACCACAGTCTGAACCGGAATCCGCTCCTCCGGAGGCGTTTCCAGGACAGACATATCCCGGATGCCCGTCATGCTCATATGAAGGGTTCGGGGGATCGGCGTTGCGGACAGCGTGAGCACATCCACCTGGCGCTTCATGTTTTTGATGATCTCTTTATGGGCGACGCCGAACCGCTGCTCCTCATCCACGATCAGGAGACCCAGATCCTTGAATTTCACATCTTTTCCCAGGAGCCTGTGCGTGCCGACAATGATGTCCACCTGGCCCGCGGCCAGCTTCTCGAGCACCTGCCGCTGCTCCTTCGGCGTGCGGAAGCGGGAAAGATATTCCACGCGGGCCCCTGTATGCTGAAAGCGCTTCTGAATCGTATGATAATGCTGCTGGACGAGAATCGTGGTCGGGGCCAGGAGCGCCACCTGTTTGTTGTCCACCACCGCCTTGAAGGCCGCCCGAAGACTGACCTCGGTTTTTCCGTAGCCCACATCGCCGCAGAGGAGGCGATCCATATTCCGATTGGATTCCATATCCTCGGTGATTTCCCGAACCGACTGAGCCTGATCGGGCGTGAGCTCCCAGGGGAATTCATCCTCAAATTCCCTTTGCCAGGCCGTGTCCGGGCTGAAAGCGTAGCCGGTGTTCTGCGAACGCTCCGCATAGAGATTTTTCAAATCGAAGGCAAGCTTTTTCAAGCCCTCTTTGACCCGGCCCTTCTGACGCGCCCATTCTCCGCCGCCCAGGCGGGTGATTTTCGGAGGCTGGGAAGGATTGCCGATGTACCGCTGGACCCGGCTGAGCTGCTCGACGGGAACATAGAGCTTGTCATTGCCCGCATAGAGAATCAGGAGATAATCCCGCCAGGCTCCTTCGGACTGGATGCGGGTGATTCCCTGAAAGATGCCCACGCCGTGATCCTCATGGACAACGTAATCCCCTGTTTTCAGATCTGTGAAAGTCGAGATGCGCTCGCCCGCGTGACGACGGGATTTGGCGCGGCGATAGCCTTCGCCCCAGATATCCGCATCGCTGACAACGACAATCTGAGCGTCTTTCAGCCAGAAGCCGCGGGAAAGCGTGGCAGGGAGGACAGCCTCCGCTTCGACCCCCATCTCCTTCAGACTTTCCCGGAGACGGTCTCCCCGGGAAGCGCCGCCGCTGAGCAGGAAAACCTTCTGACCGGCTTCACGCCAGGAAACCATGTCGTCCCGGAGGAGGCGCATCTGACCGTGATAGCCGGGAAGGGAGACTGCATCGACGGAAATCACCTGATCCGGACGAATTCCCCCCAGGGAGAGCAGCATCTCCGTGACGAGTGCCATGGGCACCCGGGCCAGCTCGTCCAGCACCTGTTCCCATGGGGCCAGAAGGGCAGACTGGGCAGAAACCGCTTCCCGGCGGGAAACAGCGTTTTCAAGATCCTGGGCGAAACCTTCCTGCCGATCGGAAACGCGGGTTCGGAGACGGTCCGGCTCGCACAGGATGACCAGATCCGGACAGAACCAGTCGGCCAGCGTGGCTGTATGATCCGTCAGGACCGGCAGCCAGGCCCGCATGCGTCGGAAGGGCAGGCCGGCCTGCAGGTTTTCCGCCTCCTGCATCAGACGGGAAAGGCGGAGAGAGGAGGCAGAAGAAGCATCAGAAGGGGAAGCAGGGACCACGGCGGAAGAAGCGGAAACCGGAGCGGAAAGCACATCGGAGATTCCCGGCTCATCGTCGTCATCCGGCAGGGGCGGAAGATCCGGCAGGAGGGAGAAGGAGGAAAAAGCCAAATCGGCCGCAGCGGAAGAAGCACCCGGCACGGAAGCGGCATCGGCCGGGACACCGCCGTCGTTCAGCGCGGCAGCCATCCTGCGGGCCGCCTCCGGATATTCCTCCTCGGAAAGCAGGGCTTCGTAAGCCGGCGTGAGGATTACTTCTTCCATATCCTCCAGGCTGCGCTGGCTGACGCAATCAAAAAAGCGGATGCTGTCCACTTCATCATCAAAGAACTCCAGGCGCACCCCCTGATTCAGGGCCGGCGGATAGACATCCACAATGGCGCCGCGGCGGGCAAACTGGCCCTTTCCTTCCACCAGGCCCACCCGCTCATAACCCATTCGGGACAGCTGATCCGTCAGACGCGCAGGCGGCAGCACGCCGCCCCGGCGAACCTGAAATGTCAGAGCCCGGAAGGGCTCCGGACGACCCATCCGCTGGGAGAGCGACTCCACGCCGACACAGAGGATTCGGGTTTGCCCCCGGGTTACCGCCGCCAGGGTTTCCAGCCGTCTCCAGTTATTTTCCTGGGAACCGGCCGCACGGGTGAGATCCATCTCACCGGCAGGCAGAAAGGCACAGCCATCCGAGGGAAGGAATTCCGGGTCGTCAGCGGCAGTGGAGGAACCCTGCGCTTCCAGAAGCTGGCGGACATCATCGGCGGCCCGGGATGCCTTCAGATCGTTATCCATCACCAGGAGCACCTTCCGTCCCCAGCTTCCCAGGCGAGCGGCCAGCGCAGCGGAAAGAACGGGAGGCAGCCCTGTCAGCGCCAGAGGCTTTCCTGCCGGGAGGGAGCATAATTCCTGCTCTCCGGGGATACGGATCAAATCCAAGAGATTCATCACGGGTTCTCCTTCTTCATCGGAATACGAATGAGTGGGCAAGGGTCGGAGACATCCTTCCATCGCAATCCGCAAAGCGGATGTGCGTTTCAAATCGTCAACGGGACAGAACGGCAGACATGAAATGTGCCGTTCACAGAGGAGAGGAGGAAGCGGCATCCCGCGGACCGACCTGGAGAGAAGCGACCGCCTGAGACGCCTTTTCCGCGCCTTCCCGCGCCCAGATCAGGGCCAGATCAGCCGCTGCTTCAAAGGCCTGCTCCATCCTTTTCCTGTCCTCCGGCGAAAAGCGGCCCAAAACCCAGGAGACCAGATCCGCCCCTTCAGGCCGATCTCCCGTGCCGACACGGATGCGCGGGAACGCGTCCGTGCCCGTTTCCTCCACAATGGAGCGCATGCCGTTATGCGTGCCCGGACCGCCGTTTTTCCGGAAGCGCAGCTTTGCGGGCGGCAGATCGATATCATCATAGATGACCAGCATTTGCTCCGGCGGAACCTGATACCAGTTCATCAGTTTTCGCACACACCGACCCGAGGCGTTCATAAACGTTTGCGGCTCGCAGAGGACAAGCTTCCGGGCGGCCGCCGGCGCGGCCCCGGCCCGGGTTGTTTCCGGCATGCCTGCCTCCGGGAGGACCAGCTCCGCCACGGCGCCTTCCAGCAAAAGCTTCCTTCGGAGGGAGACGCCAAGCCTGGCTGCCAGCCGATCCACCGTATCAAAGCCCGCGTTATGCCGGGTTCGGGCATATTCGTCACCGGGATTACCCAACCCCACAATCAGGACGATTTCCTTCTTCATATCCGTCTCCCGTCTAATCTCCCTTCCGCCATGAAGGCGCAGGAGATCTCCCTGATATCAAACACATTTCGCGAAAGGGAGGTTTCCCTTTCGCTGGGTATCAGTTTCTCATCTTTCCGGGACTCTGTCAAGCGAAAACCCTTCCTTTTTACGGGAAAACGTGATATGATTGACCCGATATTCTGCTTCATCGGCAAGGACGCCGCAAGAGGCTGGAAAACAGATCCGCAAAGGCGCGGACGCTTTTCCAGAAAGAGAGGTTTCCATGAATCTGATTATTCCCCGAAACTACAATCCCGTTCTGAATC
>CADBLV010000267.1 GCA_902795555.1 uncultured Eubacteriales bacterium
GACCTTTCTTTCCTAGGGGTTATATATATAACCCAGCTAAGAAGAAGAAAATTACGAGTCGCCCAAAATGTCCTCCGAGTCTTGATTTTCCTGGGGTTCCAGCCTGATCACCTGTCCTTTCTCAATCTTGAACTCTTCACTGAGTCGAGAAACCCTTCCGTAGATGGTTTTTTCGCTCAGTTCCAGATAGCTGGCAAGGTCCTTGATGGGAACCGAGTCTGCCCCCATCCCGGCGATTTCGAAGGCCCTCCGGAAGTCCTCGTTTGCGGTTTCGCTGGTCTTGCTGTGCTTGTTCTTCATCTTCCCCGCCTCGAAGCTCCCCGTGGCCGGCATGGCCTTCAGGTATTCCCCTTCGTCGACCCGGTGGATCGGATATTCAAACCAGAACTCCCTGGGCTTGATGTTCGGGAATTCCCGCAGGCTGCTTTCCAGCCGCCACCCGGTCGCGTTCCCGTCCTGGACGGTGTTGATGATCTCCTCGCTCAGCTCCAGCTCGATCACGTCCAGCTGGGCGTCCGGATCCCTGGCGAAAACCCCCGATCCGCTGGCCCGGTCCATGGCCTTCTTGAACCCCTGGGCCCCCTTGCTGTGGTGGTGGCAGTAGATCGCCGCGCACCCGGTGGCCGTGCAGATCCTGTCGAACTGATTGCAGAAAGCCCCCATCTCGCTGGCGCTGTTCTCGTCCCCGGTGATCACCTTGTAGATCGGGTCCAGCACGATCGCGTCGATGTGCTGGTTCCGGATCCGCCGGATGATCTTCGGCACCAGTCGGTCCAGCGGCACGGCATGGCCCCTCAGGTTCCACACGACGATGTCCTCCGCGTGGTCAGGCCGCACCCCCGTGGCCTCGTAGATCTTCAGGAACCGGTCGATTGCGCTGGCCGGATCGATCTCCAGGTTGATATACAGCACCCGGCCTTTCCGGCACGGGAACCCCAGCCACGGAATTCCCTCCGCGATGGCGATACACAGTTCCATCAGCAGGAAGCTCTTCCCCGCCTTCGAAGGCCCGGACAGCAGCATCTTGTGCCCGACCCGCAGAATTCCCGAAATCAGCTCCTCCGGCAGCTTCGGCGGATGGCCCACGTATTCCGACAGCGCCTCCATCTCCGGCAGGTCATCCGACACACCCTCCACGAAATCCATCCAGTCCGCCCAGCTCTTCCGGCCCAGGCCGACCCCGGCCAGGAACTGCCGTTTTCCGTTCCGGGTCACTCCCGGCATCCTGGAAAGCCTGGAAGCGTTCCGGTTCTGCTTATCCACAGGCAGCCCGTGGTCCGCCAGATATCCATACAGGAAATCCACCCGCTGCCGGTATTCCTCCGGCCCCTCAGCGTCGATGTGCACGATCGCGTGGAGGCTCTTTCCCCCGCTGTACACCAGCGCCGCGATGGGCAGTTCCAGCCTTCGATACAGCGCGTCCTGCTCCGCGATCGGGATCTCGTCGCTCTCCACCAGCGCAAACCGGTATTTCGCGACATTCTCGTTTTTGACGCCCTTTCCGTCCAGAGCGTTGAACCGGATCCAGGCCCCGGCTTCTTTCTTCCAGTCCCCGATTACAGCCCCGATGTCCCTCGGATTCCGTTTCAGCGCCTCGATCAGCTCCCCCGCCGTCCGGCTGTAGCACCCCTTCCGCGGCACCCATTTTCCGTCTTCGTTCTGCCACACCTCATTGGTCACATATCCCACATAGTCCCCGGGATCAAACAGGGTTTCCAGATATCGGATCAGCTCCTCCGAGGAAGACCCATCGGCGCAGCTCCCCGCCAGCATTTCCGGGCTTAGATATCCGGCAGCATCCCCCGGATTTCCGGCAGATCCGTTCCCCGCCTTCGCGTCCAGGCCGGTCCTCACAGACCCTTCATAGCCGATCTCGTCTTCCCATCCCATGGCTTCGTCCCGGCCCCAGGGCGTCCAGCCGTGCTCTTTAGCCATCTGGACAATCGTGCCGCCCTTCACAGGCTTGGCGCTGCCGTTGAATCCCTTCCACAGCCGCTCGCACTCCCCGGCGTGATACCGCTTGTCGTTCTTTGACCACTCATCCCACACGCTGACAGGGTATCCTTCTTCCTTCAGCGCCATCCCGACAGCGAGCCACTCCGCCCGCGTCATTTCCGAAACATTCAGGCTTTCCATCGCCGACAAAATTCTGTTATCCATCATCTTTTCTCCTTACAATTTTTTAAAATCAATACTCTTTTTTTCATCCTGCCGAAGTAGGTTTGGGAGGCGATCGGAAAGCCTCCCAATCTTCCCCGAAGTGGGCGCGGGAGGCGATCGGAAAGCCTCCCAATCTTTCCACCTATGGAACATAGGTTTTCGCATTCATCCCATAAGGCAGTTGCCAGTTATTCGCGATCAACATCGTAATCATGTTCGAAGCCTTCTCCCGCGGCCAGGTTCCAACCTGCCGGAATCCCATCCGTTCCAGCGCCCGAATCTGCTTCGGCGTCGCCAGCCCGGCGTAATGCCGCTGAATCAGCCGCTCAATCAGCATCGATGCCATCCCTTTGTTGGCCACGGCATCCGGGGAAATCCCCTTCTCCGCCAGAAAGTTCAGCTGCTTCTCGCTCGCCGGCCCCATCTCCCAGGCAAACGTCGGTGTATACGAGGCCAGATCCTCGTCCGCGATGGACAGGATGAACTGCAGCGGATCCACCAGTCTGGCCTGCCGATTTCGCTGCATCTCCAGTTTGCTGGCCAGGCTCTTCTCCCGTTCGGCCAGCACATCCCGCTCCGCCGCGTCCTCGGCTTCCATCAGGTCATGCACCCCGCTGTCCCCGGCCAGCTGCTCATCCAGCTTCGCCGCGACAGTCTCGTTCCGGCTCACCAGGCACGAAGGCCGGCACAGGCTGTGCTTTTCGCTCATCCACAGGAAATCCAGCAGCAGCAGGTTCTTCTTCCCCGGATACAGCCGCGTTCCCCGCCCGACCATCTGCTGATAAAGCGCCCGGGATTTCGTCGGCCGCAGCACGACGATGCAGTCCACCGCCGGGCAGTCCCAGCCTTCGGTCAGCAGCATGCTGTTGCACAGCACGTCATACTTTCCCGCTTCAAAGTCCTTCAGTTTCTCCTTTCGGTCCGGCGAATTCCCGTTGATTTCGCACGCCCGCATGCCGGCTTCGTTCAGCATCCTGCAGAACTCCCGGCTCGTCGCGATCAGCGGCAGAAACACCACGGTCTTCCGCCCCGCGCAGTAATGTTTCATCTCCCCGACAATCCGTTCCAGATACGGTTCCAGCGCGTCGCCCAGGTCCCCGGCGGCATAGTCCCCGCCGGTGACGGCCACCCGGCTGAGGTCCACCTTCAGGGGGATCATCTGCGCCTGAATCGGCACCAGATATCCGTCCTGAATCGCCTTTCGCAGATCATATTCATACGCCAGGCTGTCAAAGGTCTTCCCCAGTTCCTTCCGGTCTCCCCGGTCCGGCGTGGCCGTCACGCCCAGCACCTCGGCCCCGGAAAAATGCCCCAGCACCCTCTGATAGGTGTCCGACAGCGCATGATGCGCCTCGTCGATAATCAGCGTCCCGAAGTGATCTTCCGGAAATCGGGAAAGCCGCTTCTCCCGTCCCAGGCTCTGCACCGATCCGACGGTCACCGGAAACAGGCTCCCGATCGCTGTTTCCCCGGCCCGCTCGAATCCGGCTTCCATTCCGGTCACGGCCCGCAGCTTGTCCGCCGCCTGTTCCAGCAGTTCATCACGGTGCGCCATAATCAGCACCCGCTTTCCCTTGTTCACCTCGTCTTCCGCCACCTTCGACAACACGACGGTCTTCCCGGTCCCGGTCGGAAGGACCAGAAGCGTACGCTTCCGGCCCCCGTCCCACTCCCGGTGAATGGCATCCCGCGCTTCGGCCTGGTAAGGCCGCAGGCTGATCTCATTCATGTCCCGTCACCCCCGTCAATAGGGAATCGGGATCGTTCCGCTGACATCGGTGAATCCCGCCGGCGGTCTCGCGCCCATCGCAAGCCCCGAAGCCGTTCCCGGATTCTGTCCCATGCCCATCGCAGGCTCCGGAGCCATTCCCGGATTCTGTCCCATGCACATCGCGGCCCCCGGAGCCATCCCCGGATTCTGTCCCATGACCATCGCAGGCCCCGAAGCCGTTCCCGCGTTCGCCGGGCATTCATCCAGGAATCGAACGACCTCGTTATACTCCCGGCCCTTATAAA
>CADBLV010000268.1 GCA_902795555.1 uncultured Eubacteriales bacterium
CTTGGCGGCGTTCAGCTTCAGGTTGCCGTGGTTGTCGTTGGTCAGCAGACCGTCGATCAGGTTGCACAGCACGTTCAGGTCGGCCGCGGCCTGGGAATAGTGGATATTCCAGGTTTCAAGCTCACGGGCCTTGGTCTCGTAGGTGTTCAGGGAGGTCAGCTCATCGGCGGAGGCGATGGACGCCACGCTGAACAGCATGACAAGGGCCAGAACAAGGGACAGGAGTTTCTTCATGTTTGCACGATCCTTTCTGTTTTCCTTTTTCAAAAGGCAGTTCGCCTTTTGAGATTTTATGAGTATATCATAAGGAAGAGAAAAATGCAAGCGAATGATGATGCGGAATGCTTGCCATGCGAGGGGAGAGAATGGTACAATTCTTTCGGAACAGAGACAGAAACGGAACGGACGGAAGACGAAAGCGGGAGGCACGGCGGCATGCGGAAATGGCTCCGGACACATTTTCATCGGGAAATGACGCGGGCACTGGTTTACAAGGTGTTTACACGGGGGATCCTCGCGCTCTTTGCAGCACAGCTGATCCATTTTTTTGCGCCGGCTTCCTGGCCGCTGGCTTCCTTTCCGAATCTGGCGCTGCTCATGGCCCTGCTGTTCGCGCTTTTTTCCGTGCTGGCCTGGCTTCGAATGGACGGCTTTCGGATTCCGCAGCTGAAACTTCCGCGAATCAAAAAGAAATCGCCGCCTTTTCTGACCGGCGATATGGCGGATCATATCGATGAGGATATCATTCTGTTTGACGATCTGGAGGAAGAGGATCAAAATACCTGCGTTTTTCTGGCGGATCTGATCCTGACGGGCCTGTGCCTGCTCCTCGCGGTTCTGCTCTCCCTTTAACAGGCGCCGGTTTCAAATTCCTTTGCGTGCTTCTGAAAGAAATCGAAATAGACTCTCGGATTCTTCAGCTCCGTCCAGCTTTCAACCACCCGTGAATGATCATCCAGATTGATGATCTTTGCTCCCGGCAGAGCCAGCAGGAACGGAGAATGAGTACTGATGACAAGCTGGTTTCCGCAATATCGGACGGAATCCTTCAGGAAATCGGCCAGGATCAGCTGGTTCTCCGGACTCAGGCTGTTTTCCGGCTCATCCAGCAGGCACAGCGTGTCCATCTCGATTTTGCTCTGGAAATACATGAGTGCGTTTTCCCCGTTGGAACGTTCCCGCAGACTCTGTCCGGACTCGTTTTCGATAAAACGGCTTTTCGTTTTGCTTCTGGCCTGATTGATCTTGTGCAGATGATCCAGGTCATCCAGAGACCGGATCCGGAATCTCTCCCGTCTCAGCTCATAATAATCATCCGCCAGTTTTTCCCGCTTTCGGTCGATTCCTTCATTAATAGATCGGATATCCAGCATCATGTCAAAGACATCGTCGCTGGTAATGATCCGGCTTTCCATGGGAATAGCCTCTTCCAGCGTGACCTTACAGCGATCTACATAATCCTCAAAAAAACGGGATCGGTTATACGCGCTGCTTCGGATCAGACGCAGTTTTTCCGCAATGATATTCAGCGCCGTGCTTTTTCCGGAGCCGTTTCCGCCGTAAAGGATGGTCACAGGGCGGAAAATGATCTCATCCAGACCCACCTTCGGCAAAATACCGTATGGATATATCGTCTGATCATAGGTGGTTTTCAGTTCGAACAGAAAATCCGTTTCCGCCTCTTCTCCCGGAAAGTAAAACGCGCTCAGAAACAAACGAATCCTCTTCTTTCTTCCTGGAATTCCGGACTCTCCGTTCCCGCGGATCAGGACAATGGCTTTGTCTGATCCGACAACGGCATTGCACAGGGATGACGAACAACACCCTAAAGAGACTTTTGCCATGACAAGCATAGCATAGATCCGTGAAAATGAACAGTTGTATGTGAATTTCCTGCTTGGAGAGTTCAAGGGAGCGATCGGACGGTTTTTTCAGAAGAGCAGCCGATAAGACCTGTGTTTCAGACCGTGAAATCCAGTGTACAAAGGATACATCCCGGAAATGCTGAGGCGGAGAATGTCACCGGCGCAGATCGTAAGGTTGGCCTGGAAATGAACTGTTATGGTTTACAGAGGCAGGGCTGCAATGACTCGCTGAATCCCTGTGACGATGGCTGACAGATTCGGAAAAAGAGAAAAAAGAACCGTCCCCTTTTCTCCCTTTTCTCCTCTTTCCGCAGGGGGAGAACTGTGATAAAATAAACTTGATCCGTGATCCGGGTGATAGCTGTATCGGACAGAGACCGTATGAGGAAAGGAGGACTTCCGTATGAAAAAGCTGCTTTTCAGCCTGACGGCCCTGGTGATGCTGCTTTATGCCTGCATGACTGCGGCCTTTGCGGAATCCTCTGTCACCTCACCGGATCAGCTGAATCAGCCGGGGAGAAAAGTCGGCGTCAGCACAGGCAGCGCGGCCATGCTGATTGCGGAGAAGGAACTGCCCAACGCGGAGATCGTCTATTTTGAGGACTCTGCCACGGCCTATGAGGCGGTGGCTCAGGGAAAGATTGACGCATATGTATATGACCGCAGGCAGATGGAACTGGCGATCGCCAGCGGACGGAAGGATGTGCATCTGCTGGAGGAAAACATGCAGGAAACCGTCCGCATCGCCGTGGGGATCTCCCCTGTGTGCACGATTCCGGACTTTCAGCGGGAGCTGAACGAGTTCATCGACGCACTGAAAGAGGACGGGACGCTGGACGACATGTATGAACGGTGGGTGATCCGCTATGACGAGACCATGCCGGACATTCCTGCGCCGGAGAATCCACGATATCATCTCACGATCGGTACCTCCGGGATCGTGCCGCCCTACAGCTATTATGTGGGGAATGCGCTCAACGGCTATGATATCGAACTGGGCCTGCGGTTTGCGGCCCGGATCGGCGCGGAGGTTACCTTCCGGGTGTATGATTACGGCGCGATTGTGCCGGCGGCGGTCACGGGAGACGTGGACTGCATCATGGCCAATCTGAATGTGACGCCCGAACGCGCGGAGGCGCTGCCTTTTTCGGAAGACCTTTATGAGGAGCACGTGGGCATCATGGTGCGCGGGAATGCAACCGGAGCACCGGCCGGAACAACGGGCGACGGGGAAGGGGCGACAACCGGGGATTCCGACAGCAGAGAAACCTTCCTCCAAAGCGTTCAAAACAGCTTCAACAAGACATTTATCCGGGAAAACCGATGGCAGCTGTTTATAAGCGGCATCATCACGACCCTCAGCATCACGCTGCTTTCCATCCTGTTCGGAACGCTGCTGGGGTTTGGTGTTTACCTGCTGTGCCGCGGCGGCAACCCGGCGGCGAAAGCGATCACCCGATGCTGTCTTTTCCTTGTGCAGGGCACGCCGATGGTGGTGCTGCTGATGATCCTTTATTATCTCGTTTTTACAGGCGTGAATATCAGCGGAATCGCTGTGGCGGTGTTCGGGTTTACGCTCACCTTCGGCGCTTCGGTGCTTGAAATGCTGAAGATGGGCGTCGGGGCGGTGGACGGCGGCCAGTATGAAGCGGCGTGGGCGCTGGGATATTCCAGGCGGCGCACCTTTTTCCACATTATTCTGCCGCAGGCCCTGCCCCATATGCTGCCGGCCTACAGAAGCGGGATGATCAGTCTGATCAAGGCCACGGCCGTCGTCGGCTATATCGCTGTAATGGACCTGACCAAGATGGGAGATATCGTGCGCAGCAGAACCTATGAAGCCTTCTTCCCGCTGATCGCGGTGACGGTGATCTATTTTGTGCTGGAAGGACTGATCGGGTTTGCGGTGAGCCGGATCGGGACCAGGTTGGATCCGAAAAAGCGGGATCGCAGGTGGGTGCTGAAGGGGGTGAGGACGGATGATCCGCATTGCGCATCTCCGGAAGGAATATCCGAAAATCATCCCGCTGCGGGATGTGAACGCTGAGATTCGCGACGGGGATGTTATTTCCGTGATCGGCGGCTCCGGCACGGGAAAGAGCAGCCTGCTGCGGTGCATCAACCTGCTGGAAAAGCCGACTTCGGGGCGGATCTGGCTGGACGACACGGAGATTACCGATCCGGGATGCGACATCACGAAGGTGCGGCAGCGGCTGGGCATGGTGTTTCAGTCCTTTCACCTGTTCAGCCATAAAACGGTGATCGGCAATCTGATGATGGCGCCGATGGATCTAAAGAAGAAATCCAAGCAGGAAGCCTATGACGAGGGGATGCGGCTTCTGCGGACGGTGGGGCTGGCGGAAAAGGCGCTGAGCTTTCAGGATGAGCTGTCCGGCGGCCAGAAGCAGCGCGTCGCCATCGCCCGGGCGCTGGCCATGGATCCGGAAATCATGCTGATGGACGAACCGACCAGCGCTCTGGATCCGACAATGGTGGGAGAGGTTCAGGCGGTGATTCGGGAACTGGCCAAATCCGGCAAGACGATGATGGTCGTGACCCATGAGATGGCCTTTGCCAGGGCGATTTCCAACCGCGTTTTCTACATGGACGAGGGCGTGATTTATGAGGAAGGGACGCCGGAAGAGATCTTCGATCACCCGAAGCGCGAGAAAACACGGTGGTTTGTGCAGCAGCTGAAGGTGCTGGAGCTTTCCATCGAGAGCCCGGACTACGACTTTTTAAGTATGGAGAGGGAAATCACCCAGTACTGCATCCGGCATCAGATTCCGCGGAAGCTGGCGAATTATATTCAGCTGGCCTTCGAAGAGTGCGTGGATCGGGTGCTGATGCCGCTGCCTGACCGGCCGAAAATTTCGGCGACGATCGAATACTCCGCGGCGACGGAAAGCGCGGAATGGACGATTCGCTACACGGGGCCGAGAATGGATGCTGTCCATGCGGGGGATGAACTGGCACTGTCGGTGCTGACGGGGATTACGAAGTCGATTGAATACGCTTGGCAGGAAAACGACGCGTTTCAAAACCGGCTGAGGTTGAAGATTTCGTGACGGCCGGACAGCGGGATGTTCTTCCGGAAGCGTCGGCGGGAGGACTGAAGCCGGGAACAAGGAAGTCTTAAGGAAACGGAAAGACATATTTTGCCCACGAGCGCGAAACGGAGTGGCTTGCAAAATAGTCAACCGGCACGAAATGGCAGAGGTGAATCGGCGTTCACGGAGGAGGAAAAAGATCATGATTTCACTGGTTTTGTCTATGGTGGTTCTGGTGGTTGGCTATCTGGTTTACGGACGGCTGACGGAGAAGGTGTTCGGGCCGGACGACCGTCGGACGCCGGCCGTGGCGATCAACGACGGGGTGGACTGCGTGCCGATGAAACCCTGGAAGGCGTTTCTGGTGCAGCTGCTGAACATTGCCGGAACGGGGCCGATTTTCGGGCCGTTGATGGGCGCTGTTTTCGGGCCGGTGGTTTTCCTGTGGATCGTGTTCGGATCGATTCTCGGAGGCGC
>CADBLV010000269.1 GCA_902795555.1 uncultured Eubacteriales bacterium
ACAGGCATGCATATTAATGAGGATCATTTCTATGCCGAAATCATCGATCCGGAAACCGGCGAAGTGCTTCCCGAGGGCCAGGTCGGCGAATTGGTGTTCACCTCTCTGGATAAGGAAGCCTTCCCGCTCCTGCGATACAGGACCCGGGATCTCTGCGTGCTCTCCCGCAAGCCCTGCTCCTGCGGCCGCACCCATGTGAAAATGGCCAAGCCCATGGGCCGCAGCGACGATATGCTGATCATCCGCGGGGTGAATGTGTTCCCCAGCCAGATCGAGACCGTGCTGCTGAACGAGGGATACACCCCCAATTATCAGATCGTGCTGGATCGCGAGCGGCATAACGACACCTTTGATGTGTATGTGGAGGTCAGCCCCGATCAGTTCTCCGATCTGATGTCTCAGATCCAGCGCATGGAAAAGAGCCTGGAAAATGCCCTGCGCACCATGCTGGGCATCGGCCCGAAGGTCCATCTGGTCGCCCCCAAAACCATCACCCGCAGCGAGGGCAAGGCGGTTCGGGTGATTGACAAACGGAAACTGCATGACTGACGAAGGAGGGAAACCCCATGGCGATTACACAACTGTCCATGTTTCTGAACAATCAGCCGGGCCAGCTGGTGGAAGCGGTCGGCGCCATCTCCGCCCTCGGCGCGAATATCCGGGCCATGAGCATCGCGGAAGCCAATGATTTCGGAATCCTGCGCACCATTGTCTCCAATCCGGATCAGGTTTATCATGCCCTGGAAGGAAAATTCCTCATCGCCCGGAATCAGGTGGTTGCCGCCCGGATGGACGATCGGTCCGGCGCTTTGCATGCGATCCTGTCCGTGCTGAATGAGGCGAATGTCAATATTGAATACATGTATGCCTTCACAGGGGCCGGCCCGGAAGAAGCCTATGTGGTGTTCCGGGTCAATGATACGGAATCGGCCGAGCAGATGCTCGCCGCCTCCGGCATCGACACGCTGACGGATGACAATCTGAAGCTGTAACCCTTGACGATCGCCGCCTGAAGGCCTATAATAATCACGAATTCCATAAACCTTGAAGCTTCTTCGGGGATGGGTGCAATTCCCTACCGGCGGTTCAGCCCGCGAACCGATCCCTCCCGGGATCGGCCGATCCGGTTTCATTCCGGAGCCGACAGTCACAGTCTGGATGAGAGAAGAGCAACGGAAACAGCCTCTGTTCTCCGTCCCTGATCAGCTTTCCCAGGCTTCAGGGACGGAATATTATTTTACAGAGGGAGTTGACACACTCATGACCCAGAAAAAACCTGCCCTGTTCTCAACCTTTAACCTGACCCGCATGGGCATTCTCACAGCCCTGTCCGTGGCCCTTTATCTGACCATCGAAATCCCCATCATTCCCCCCATGTATAAGCTGGATTTCAGCAATCTCCCGGTCGTGCTCGGCGGCTTTGCCATGGGAATCGGGCCGGCGATGATCATCCTGGTTCTCAAAAACCTGATTCAGCTGGCCGTGAAGGGTCTGGGTTCCCAGATGGGAATCGGGAACCTGGCGGATGTGCTCACAGCCACGGCTTATCTGATTCCGGCCTGCCTCATCTATCATCGGAACAAAACCCGGAAAAACGCCCTCCTGGGCATGGGCGTGGGAAGCCTGTGTCAGGCGGCGGTGGGCGTTCTGATGAACTGGCTCGTCATGATCCCGTTTTATCAAAGCGCCTTCCACATGCCCATGGACAAAATCATCGGCTATGCCGCAAAGGTTCTTCCCTTTGTCGACACCGAAGCGGAATTCTATTTCCTGGTTTGCGGGCCTTTCAATCTCCTGAAGGCCGTCATTATTTCCCTGATTGTTTTCCTGATTTACAAGCCCCTCAGTCCCCTGCTTCACGAAAAGGCGCGGGCCTGATTCACCGGAAAGCCACCTTTGCAACATACTGATCTTCGATAAAAACGACCTGTCGTTTTTATAGCACCAAAGGTGCGTCGAAGATCGCATGAGACGGGATGAGAAAAGAGGCTGTGATCATTCACAGCCTCTTTTCTGTCGGATTTTTATCCGTTACACACGCCTGATCAGGCCTTCTGCCAATCCTCAACCTTCTTGCCGGCCAGCCGCTTAATGGTCTCTTCCGGATAGGGAGACTCATTGCCGCCGAAGCAATACAGGAAGAACTTCCCATCAGCGGTCTTGTACAGGGTTTCTTCGTAGCCCTTAGGATCGCCGAACACACCGAAAACCTTCTTCTGCTGCAGCTCGGAAGCTTCGGTATCGTAGGTCACTTTGCAGATCGTCTTCTTCATGATAAACTTCCTTTCGCGCCCGAGGCGCATCTTCATATTCATGTGCTCCCAGCACGGGCGGTATTATATCACAGGAAATCAGGCTGTACAATAGCCTGCAATGGCAGAAAACCGACCAGATTTATCCATTTCGTCACGAAAAGAAACATGTACAGAAAAAATACCACATGTTTCTCCGGACTGACACTCGTTGATTTGTCGGAAGCATGTACAGTAAAAATGCCACAGGCTTCTCCGGACTGACACTCGTTGATTTCGCTGACTGAATGCCGGGTGTGTCTTTACGCAGCATCGTCTACCAGATCTCTGATCCTCACTCCGAAAAAGCTGGCGAGATCCGGCAGCAGCTCTTCCTCCGGTTCCCTGTATCCGTTCTCCCAGTTAGACACAGTCCCTGGCATCAGCTGGAACAGCTCATCGATTCCAGCCCTGGGCATCCCTTTCGCTTCCCGCAGAAGCTTGAACTTCGCTCCGAATGACATTCCTGCTCATCTCCTTTCGCCGTTTTCAGTGTCTTCTTCATCTGTGCCCAGTGTAGAGCTTCCAGATGACAGGATGATGAACAGAATGTGAATTATTTCAAGGTGTTCAGGAAATTGTGTGTGGTAAAGATGCACTGATTCAAGAGAACCGGTTTTGCGAAATTTGATGAAATCCTGAAAGATTGCACATAATGGAACATGATGGCACTTCATGGCATATTGAAATACATTGCCCCCCTATGATATCATCAGACTGCAAAAAGCGGATCGAGAGCTCCGGGAGACTGTTTCCCGGGGCTTTTCCAGAATGTGCTGTATGCGAGGTCGTAAAATGCACACGGGTTTAGCTACCGGAAAAAACCATATGCCCCGAAACCTTCAAAAACTTTGAAAAACTTCCCGAATACGTTGATAAACATCGCCTCTTATGATATCATTAGACTGCAAAAAACGGATCGAGAGTTCCGGAAAATGTTCGAATCTCCCGAGTGAAACGAAAAATGATACTAAGATGAGACGCATATGAGACTTGCATGAGGCAGAAGAAGCGTGATATGATTAAACTGCACAAAATGAACCGAGAGCTCCGGGAGATGTTCCCCGGAGCTTTTCCGTACTTATCATTCCCTCCATTTTGCAAGCGCCGCGATCACGCCGGCCGTCAGTAAGCCAGGCAGCATCAGACCAGGCCACAGCATCGGATCAGCGTCATCTTCGGCTTTCGGGACTTCATTGCGTGAATTTGCCGATTTGGCAGAACATCAAGGCTGAGAACGCGAGGAAGATTGTTGGTTTTGTTTTTCAAATAGGGAAAATTGCCCTATTTTGTTTGACCGGACAAAAATTGATGTTCCTGGAGGAGAAGCAGAGCAGGTTGAAGGGCTGTTGGTTACACTCACATTTGGTTACACTCACGGGATGGAAATGGCTGAAAGCATTGTGGCAGAAGGGTTTGAGAAGATTCAGCGGTTACACTCATGAATTTGTACGCAACAGAACAAACATTTAGAAAGCCATATATATCAAGGCTTCCGGGGGCGGAAACGGGTTACACTCACCATGAGTGTAACCGACGGAGTTACACTCACAGCTAGACGGAAGATCTCGATAATATCGAGTCAGGCAATTCGTTCCGGATAGCATTCGACGTGATGAGCCAGGATGGCAAATCCGTATCAGTGGAGGAAATGATGGAGTACCTGGAAGTGACCGACAAAACCGTGTACGCGAGGGCGAAAGATACGGGATGAATTCTACCTCAGGAAAAAGCGGATTTATCGCCGGGAACCGTTGGAAAATAAGGGCTCAGAGGGGGATGACCAAAATTCTTCTTCTACGCTGAATTAATATACATTAATTCAAGACGAAAACGTTTCACTCCCACAAGGGGAAGGGCCAAAGGCCTGCCCTTCCCTTGTTGGGGAGTAAAACGGAACGCCTCAGCCAAGAAGACGACAAGACGAAGGGGGTTTAGAAAAATGCGAAACGACGAAATCGAAATCATGTGGGACGCCTTCTGCTTCCTGCGGGACTATAACGATCCACCGGCCAACAACAGCGGGCGGCTGGTAGGTTTCTGGGAACGGACGGCTTTCGACATGGAGCGGCTGGCCGAGAAATGGAACGGCCATCTGCTGGCTGCGGTGGTGCTGGCCGGGTTGTTCGAATACCTGGGGGCGAAGGCCGATGTTAAGACGGCTATGGCGTGGGCTTCTGCCGGTGGTCCGGCGAGAACCACGGCGGGTACTGCGGCTGGTGGTCTGGCGAGAACCATGGTGGGTACTGCGGCTGGTAGTCTGGCTGAGATCACGATGGGAACTGCGGCTGGTGGTCCGGCGAGAACCGCATCGGGTGCTGCGGCTGATAGTCCGACGAGAATCTCGGTGCGGGCCTTCGATGGTGGTCCGGCGAGAATCACTTCGAGAGCTTTAGCGAACGTCAGGAATCCCTTCAAGCGCTCTGACGGATGCTTTGACCAGAACTCCAAGAAAATCAAGGCTCGGAGGACGGTTCGGATGAGCCGTGACTTTTCCCTTTCCCCGCTGGGTTATATATAACCCTACGTTTATCGTTCCCTCCGTTTTGCAAGCGCCACAATCACGCCGGCCGTCAGCATTCCAAGCAGCATCAACCAGGCCACTGCATCGGATCAGCGTTATCTCCGGTTATCGGAACTTCATTGAGTGAATTTAAGAACATCAAGGCTAAGAACGCGAAGAAGATTGTTGGTTTTGTTTTAAAAAAAAAAAAAATTGCCCTATTTTGTTTGACCGGACAAAATTGGATGTTCCGGGAGGAGGCAGCAGAGCAGGGTGAAGGGCTGGCGGTTACACTTGTCTATCAAAGCTATCACCGGGTGAAGAAGCCGGAAAAAGGCCGGTTGCACTCGATTTTTGTTGCACTAAAACTCCGAATCCGCCGGAAGCGTTGAAAGATCTGGGTTTGCGGGGAAGCGACGGTTGCACCAAAGAAAAACGGCCCGGACACGGAAACGCCGGAACCGTTGAAATATAAGGGGTTATGGGGGACGCGTGGTTGCACCAAAAAATTGTGCAACCGGGGGTCCGGTTGCACTAAAAGTCCGTTTATGTGGGGAAGACGGAACGGCAGGGACAGCCCTTCAGTTCCTGAACGGAACGGGAAGAGTCGTCCCTTTGTTCCGTCTCTTCATCAGACGATTCCCTGGGCGTTCATGGCATCAACGACCTTCTCGAAGCCCGCGATGTTAGCGCCGGCCACGAAATTGTCCGCCATGCCGTACTTTTTGGAGGCGTTGTCGATGTTGTGATACAGGTTCACCATGATGTCCTTCAGCTTGGCATCCACTTCCTCGAAGGTCCAGGACAGGCGCTCGCTGTTCTGGGACATTTCCAGAGCGGAAGTGGCCACACCGCCGGCGTTCGCTGCCTTGCCCGGCAGGAACAGGACGCCGTTGGCCAGGAGATAATCGGTGGCTTCCTGCGTGGTGGGCATGTTCGCGCCTTCCGCAACCACCTTGACGTCATTGGCCACCAGGGCTTTCGCGTCGTCCAGATGCAGTTCATTCTGGGTTGCGCAGGGCAGCGCCACATCCGCCTTCACGCTCCACACGCCGCGGCCTTCATGATATTCCGCGTTCGGCCGATAGGTCTTATACTCCGTGAGACGGGCCCGCTTCACTTCCTTGATTTCCTTCAGGGCGGCCAGATCGATTCCTTCCGGATCGTATACCCAGCCGGTGGAATCCGAGCAGGTTACCGGCTTCGCGCCGAGCTGATAGGCCTTCTCAATGGCATAGGTCGCCACATTGCCGGCGCCGGAAACCAGCACGGTCTTGCCCTGCAGGCTGTCGCCATGGCACTTGAGCATTTCTTCGGTGATATACAGCAGGCCGTATCCGGTGGCTTCCTTCCGGGCCAGGGAACCGCCGTAGCTGAGCCCCTTACCGGTCAGGACGCCTTCATACAGGCCCTTGATCCGCTTATACTGGCCATACATGAAACCGATTTCCCGGGCGCCTGTGCCGATATCGCCGGCCGGCACATCCGTGTCCGCGCCGATGTATTTGAACAGCTCGGTCATGAAGCTC
>CADBLV010000270.1 GCA_902795555.1 uncultured Eubacteriales bacterium
GCGCTGGGTGATGGATTGCCAGAGATAGCGGCGGCCGCCTGTGGTGTTGCTCCAGGCACGGCCGTTGTATTCATTAAAGATGACCCCCCGAAGATAGGTCCTTCGCGGGGCGGAAACCTGCATGACCGCGTGATCGGAAATTTCCGGCTTTCCTCCCAGCTGATGGGAGCCCTGGGGATAATACCCTTCGGCAGAGAGGGAGAAGACATCCCGGGCCTCTGTGAAGAAGAGCCGATCCATGACGGACTGACGCAGATCGCTGACCTGATCCTTCAGAATGGCGAGATCCGCGGTATTCTTCGGGACGAGCAGGAACGCAGATGCCACCAGAAGGGCAGACCATGGCAGGAGCCGGAGCGGATCCTGCCCCTCATACCGATCCAGCATCATACGCAGGAGCACCGCGGCACAGGCCGGGAGAAGCCAGGGAAGGAGCTGCATCCGATCGGAAAGAAAGGCCAGGAGCGCAACGGCGACCGTCAGACAAAGGGAAGGAAGCCAGGTTGCCCGATCGAGCATACAAAAGCAGGCCAGCAGGGACAGGAGGATCACCGTGGCTCCGATGACCGTCGGGGCGATCAGCGGAAGGGCGGCCGTCTGGCCGGAGAGGCGGAGAGAGAGGCCGAGAAGCAGATCCCTGAGGGCTGTTATGCCGTCGTTTGCCAGGAGCCAGAATAACAGTCCCGCGACGGAGAGGGAAAGGCCGAGGACGGCCGTGAGCCGGTTTACTGCGGCAACCTCAAAGAGGAGAACGACCAGCAAAACGGGCAGGAGATGGCGCGGATCGACAAAAGAAGGGTCCAGGACGCCAAGGAGGGGAAGAACCAGTCCCGCGGCGAGCAAAAAGGCGGGAAGGGCATGGGATAACCTGCGGCGGAGGACTTTTTTCATCCTGCTTCCTGCTCTCCTTTCACCTTTTTTAAAGGCAGCGTTACACCTGTCGTTCCGTCGGGCCGGCTATTCTGTGATGATCCGTCCGCAGCCTGTTGCGGAATACGGATTCCATGCAGAGTCGATCGCTCCGGCAATCACGAATCGCGGACAGCATCCTCCATCACCGGCGAGACATAGGACACCTCAATACCCGTATGCCGGAGGCGCCCGATGAGGGGGATGACATCCGGATCGTCGGGGGCGAAGGTGATCAGATAAAGCCGGAGATTCGGGCCCATGCGATGCATACGGATCATGATATCCACCATGGCGTAATTCAGGCGGGCTGCGATGACGACCACGCATCCTACCTTCCGAAGGCGTCTGCTCTCCATGATCAGGACACGCTCAAAACGATCGGCAGCGGAGAAATCCACCCGGGCAAGGGCGTCGAAGACGAGGGGGAGACCGGCGTTTCCGTCCAGATCAACGGGATTGGCTCCCCAGAGGGGCATGCGGAGGTTATAATCCGACTGCAGCTGGGCGGAGAAGACGGAAGCCGCCGTTTCCAGCAGGGCATCCCGCAGATCCGCTTCTGCCCGGGAATGGCCCCAGGAAGGGGGCTGGGAACAATCCATGACGATCAGGACATCCTTCAGGATCGGCTCTTCAAAGGAGCGCACCATGAGCTCGCCCTTTCGGAGAGAAAGCTTCCAATGGATTTTTTTCATGGGATCGCCGGGCTGATAGGAACGGACATCGGAGGGGGCGTTCAGATCCTCCGTGGCACGGGCCATGATTTCACTGCCCGGATCGCCGGGAGCCAGAACGATGGGCTCCGTTTCAAACGTCTGGGGGAGAACCACCAGCTCGAACAGGGCATCGGGGGTCGGACGCCGGCGGGAGACCAGACCCAGGAGACCTTCGACACGGACATCCCGGACGCCGGAGGCGAAAACGCCTACATGGCGGGCATTCAGCGGCATGCGGAGGGACTGACGGCGGCCGGGCCGGCTTTGCAGAAAGACTTCTCTGGTTTCCCGGCCGGAGAGAGACGAGAGCGTCAGGCAGACCGGCGCCACCGGGAGCCACCCATGATGCGAAACCTGCAGGACGAGGGTCGCTTCCTGCCCCCTTTGTACCAGCTCATCGGAAAGCTCGGCAGAGACCCGAAGCGTCGAGGATGCCCAGAGAACCGCCGCCAGCTCGAAAACCACGAGGAGGACCATCAGGAGGGCGAGCATGAAGAAAAGCGGGCTGCCCGTGGAAAGAGCCAGGGAGGCCATGGCGGAGAAGATCGCTACGGGGATTCCGACATGCAGTCTCATAGCTTTACGGGAACGGAGGTGTTCTGCAGAATGGTCAGGAGGATTTGCTCCGCCTGTATATTTTTCATGCGAGCCTCCGGGGCCAACACCATCCGATGGGCCATGACGGGCAGGAACATATGCTGAACGTCCTCCGGGAGGACAAAATCCCGATTATCAAGGAGGGCACAGGCCTGAGCGCCGCGGATCAGGGCAATGGCGGCGCGGGTGGAGGCTCCGAGCTGAAAAGCCGGATCCTGCCGCGTGGCGGCGGCCAGGGTTGCCACATAGGAACGAACCTCCGGGGAACAATATACCCGGGTGACCTGATCCTGAAGATGGAGAACGTCCTGCGCCGTGCAGACCGGCTCGATGGTCGTCATGGGATGAACGGAACCGGAATAGCGCTCCAGGACATCCATTTCCTGCTCAACGGTCGGATATCCGATGGAGATCCTGAGAAAAAAGCGATCCACCTGAGCCTCCGGGAGGGGATAGGTGCCAACAAACTCGCCGGGATTCTGCGTGGCCAGGACGATGAAGGGTTTGGGCAGGGGATGGGTGACGCCGTCGACTGTGACCTGATGCTCCTCCATTACCTCCAAGAGGGCGGACTGGGTTTTCGGGCTGGTGCGGTTAATTTCATCGGCGAGAACGATCTGGCTCATGACCGCGCCTTCCTTAAACTCCATTTCCCCGGTTTTGAAATTGACGAGCGTAAAGCCTGTAACATCGGAGGGCATCAGATCGGGCGTGAACTGGATGCGCCGAAAGGAGCAATCCAGGGAACGGGCCAGGGCGCTGGCCAGGGTGGTTTTTCCGACGCCCGGAACATCTTCAATCAGCACATGTCCGCGGCACAGCAGGGCAATCAGGGCATATTCGATGGCTTCTTCCTTGCCGACCACCGCACGGCCGATGGACTTTTGCAGGGCGAGAATCATCTGTCCGGGATTCAGCATGTGATTTCTTCCTCCTCTGTGAACTGCAAGTTCACATCTGCCATTCTGTTCGGTTGGCTATTTTGTAATCGCTCCCGCCTGCGCGGATCGCGAACAAA
>CADBLV010000271.1 GCA_902795555.1 uncultured Eubacteriales bacterium
ACATCCGGATTTTTCCCGGATGACTGAGGAAGAAAAAAAGCAATATACCCTTTATGGCGATTACGATTTCCTCGCAAATATGGAACTGCCTTACACAGAAGAAATCTTCCATATCGATGTCTACATACAGTATGTCGCGGATGGAGTAACCTATAACCTGGTGGACCCGGATATGAGCCTTTTGGATATAGGCACGGCGGAGGAACCGATCGAGGCCCTTGCACAGTATACCGGCAACGACAGAATACCGCCTACCATCTATCAGTTCAGAAATGACCGGATCTGCACCACCTGCGAACCGGTCCTGGAGGAATGGGAGGGCGCCGAGTCTGTTCCGGTGGCGCAGGTATGCGTGGACATCAACATGAACGATGTAATAAAGGAGCGGCACTGGTTCCTTTTCAAGAGCGCGGCGTTCATCACGGTATTCACCCTGGCAATGATGGCCATCGCCCTGCTGCTGACCAGAAAGCTGGCGACAAAGCCCCTGAAGCAGCTGGCTGCAGGAGCCGCGAAATTCAAGATGCGGGATGAGGGCTTTTCGGAAGACGATGTGATCGAACTGCCGATTCATTCGAATGACGAGATCGGTGATCTCTATCACGAGATAAAGCTTATGCAGGAGCGCATCATAAACAACGCCGGCAAACTGACACATGCCATAGCGGAACGGGAACATGTTAACACAGAGCTTGATATGGCGGCGCATATCCAGAGCTCCGTGCTGCCAGGGCAGTTCCCTGCTTTCCCGGACCGCCCGGAATTCGACCTGTACGCAAGCATGGATCCGGCAAAGGCGCTTGGCGGTGACTTCTATGATTATTTTCTGGTGGATGACGACCACCTGGCCCTGGTGATCGCGGATGTTTCCGACAAAGGAATTCCGGCTGCTCTGTTCATGATGTCCGCGAAATACATCATACATTACCGCGCGGGAATGGGCGGCAGTCCGGGAGAGATCATGACGTCTGTCAATCAGCAGCTGTGCAGGGACAATCCGCTGATGATGTTCGTCACTGTGTGGTTCAGTATCCTGGAATTGAGCACAGGCAGGCTGACCTGTACCAATGCGGGGAATGAATCCCCGATCATCAGACAGCCCGGCAATGTGTTCAGGCCCTTTTCGGATAAGCATGAGATTGTCATGGGCATTATGGAAAAAATGATCTACAGTGAGTATGAAATCGATCTGGAGCCTGGTTCAAAGGTGTTTGTCTATACCAATGGTCTGGCGAATGCGGAAAATGTGCATAGAGAATCGTTTGAAATGAAACGGATCGTCGAAGCGCTGAACATCGCTCCAGACGGTTCACCCGGAGAACTGCTGGACAATGTACACCGCGCCGTAGACACGTTTGCCGGCGGCGCAAAGCAGTCCGACGACCTTACCATGCTCTGCATCGAATATAAAGGATCAGGCAGAACGGAAGCTGTAACCGCATAGCAGGAAACCGGCAGGCAGGAAAAAAGAGGCAAAACAGTATGGAGCATGCGCAAAAGAGCTATCGGTTCGGGATGAGTGCAAAGCTGAACCTCATGCTGATCATCGGCATCCTTCTGATTTCGACAGGACTGATGCAGATCACCTATATGGTATATCAGCGCAAGGTGGACAGCGTATATTTCGACCGGGCCACAAGTGCCGCTCACGACGTGGCGAAGGAACACCTCTCTTACCAGTTGACGTCATATCTGCGTGAAAGGATTGATACGGATGAATTCAGAAAGCTGCGCTCCCGGGCTGCGGCGGCGAATGATGAGCAGATCATTGAGGACTGGATGCGTTCACAGCCGCCGGTTCCTTATCTGATGGAATATTACGCCAAAAATGAATCCAGGATCAAAGAAAAGGAGAAATATACCCTTTACGGCAATTACCAGGTGCTCTGCACCGAATTAACCCAGGCCATGCATGTCCTGGGCATCGATAATATATACCTGCAGTATGTTGAGGACGGTGTAACCTACAGCCTCGTGGAACCAGAAAAGAGCCTGCTTCTCATCGGCACAGAGAAGGAACCCATCGACGCTTTTTCCCAATACGGCATCGATGACGACATACCGCCCACCATCTATCAATACGGGGAAAACTGGCTCTGTACAGCCTCCGTGCCATATGTGGAATACTGGAAAGGCAGGAATTGGACGCCCGCACGGGTATCTGTGGACATCGACATGCAAAATGTAGTGAAGGACCGCCACTGGTTTTTGGTGAATAACGCGATGTACATCACGGTGTTCACCCTCCTGGCGATAGCCGTCAGTATGCTGCTGACCAGGAAGCTGGCCGCAAAACCGCTGAAACAGCTTACAAAAGCGGCCACAGGCTTTGCGAATGGGGTGGATGACTTCTCCAGGGATTCCATCATTGAACTGCCCATTCGTTCCAATGACGAAATCGGCGATCTGTATCATGAGATAAGATTCATGCAGGAACGCATAATAGACAGTACCTGCAGGCTGACCCGCATCACCGCTGAGCGGGAACAGGTCAGAACTGAGCTGGACACGGCCGCCAGTATTCAGAGCTCCGCGCTGCCCAGCCGGTTCCCGGCTTTTCCGAACCGCCCGGAATTCGATCTCTACGCCAGCATGGAACCGGCCAAAGAAGTCGCCGGCGACTTCTATGATTTCTTTCTGGTGGATGACGAACACCTGGCCCTGGTGATCGGAGATGTATCCGGTAAGGGCGTACCCGCCGCGCTGTTCATGATGTCAGCCAAGAACATCATCAATTACCGTACTCGGATGGGCGGCACGCCCGGCGAAATCCTGGCCTCCGTCAATGCCCAGCTTCTCGAGGACAATACAACGATGATGTTCGTCACGGTGTGGCTGGGCATCCTGGAACTGTCGACAGGAAGGATAACCTGCACCAACGCGGGCCATGAGTACCCGATTCTCAGGCGTCCCGGCAAGGCATTTCGGATGCTTGAGGATTCTCATGACATTGTGATGGGCATCCTGAAAGAATCGACATATCAGGATTATACGCTCGACCTGGAACCCGGCTCAAAGCTGTTCATCTATACCGACGGTTTGATGGAGGCCAACAATGAGAAGAACAGGCTGTTCGGCATAAACCGGATTCTTCTGGCACTGAACGCACATCCCGACGAAACTCCCCGGGAGCTTGTGGAAAATGTACGGGATGCCGTGAACAGGTTCACGGGTGATACCCCGCAGTTCGACGATCTGACGATGCTGTGCCTGGAGTACAGGGGACCATCTGATCCCTGATTGTTCCGTCGTATTGCACAGAACGATCAATGAACAGCATGTGTGTTGATCGGCTGCTCCTCTTACAGTACGGTCGGAAAACTGTTTTTGTCTGTATAGCGGATCAGTTCATATCCGATTCCGGCCAGACCGTAAAACAGCGTCACATTGTTATTAGACTGACAGTCTGCGAATCCCAGACGATATCCCCCATTTTCTTTTGCTGTCCGGACCACTTCAGTGAGCACCCGGCCCGCAGCCTCTGTATTTCCGGTTTCCAGACAGTAATCCACACGGGACATTTCACCGCAGCACAGATGATCCAGACCGCTGCTTCCGGCGCCGCAAACGCTTGCTTCCGCCCGTTTGATATTATATTGAATCAGCTTATGACGGACACCGGCACGCCCCAGATGCTCATAGATGATGCGCATCCCGATCGGTCCGTAGCAGTTTCCTCCCGCCATCCTGCCGCT
>CADBLV010000272.1 GCA_902795555.1 uncultured Eubacteriales bacterium
CCCACCCTGAAAAGCATCTCTCCGGGGCGCTGCTTTTCCCGGTTTCCGTGATTAACGTTTTTCAGAAAGAAGGGTTCCCATGAAATCAAAAGGCGTTGAACGCTTACTCCGGTTTCTGCTGATCCTCCTGGGCGTCGGCATCGGTCTGGCCGTTACTCAAATCGGCCTGGATCTGTTCCGCACCGCCAATCCGGACACCGTCATCCCCGCCCATTATCCCATGCTGGGCTATGTCGGCATGGGCGTCATCGGCGGTCTGATTCTCCTGCTTTTTTCCAATCGGATCATCCGGCGTTTTACCCGTTTTTCCACCGATGTCCAGAAGCAGTTTGACAAAATGCCCCTGAATCAGCTGATGAGCGCGGTGCTTGGGCTGATTCTGGGGCTGATCGTTGCGGCGCTGCTCCGTCAGATGATCACCTTCCTGGGCCAGGGCATCCTGTCTGCCGCCTTAAGCGCCATTCTGTATCTGGTGCTCGGTACGCTGGGGTATAATATCGGCAAGCGGCGCAGCCGGGAATTCATGGCCATGATCACCCGGCTTTCCGGTGCGAGGGAGAAGAGCAAAATCCGCAAACACGGCTATGCTTCCCGGAAATTCCTTGACACCAGCGCCATCATCGACGGTCGCATTCTCGCCGTAGCCAAAACCGGTTTCATCGAAGGGGAGTTTGTCCTTCCGCAGTTTGTCATCGACGAATTGCGGCATATTGCGGATTCGCCCGACCCGAGCCGGCGGGAAAGAGGCCGGCGGGGCCTGGAGATCCTCCGGGAAATGCAGGAAAGCCTCCGCCAGCTCACCGTGGACGATGCGGATCCCGAGGGCATCACCGATGTGGATGTCAAGCTCCTCCGCCAGGCCCGGGACTGCGGCGGAACCGTGATCACCGTAGACTATAATCTGCAGAAAGCAGCTGCTGTCAGCGGGGTCAGAACCATGAATGTCAACGAACTGGTGGAAGCGCTCCGTCCGGCCGTCACGCAGGGCATGGAGCTGAAGGTTCGGGTCAGCCGGGAAGGCAAGGAGCCCGGTCAGGGCGTCGCTTATCTGGATGACGGCACCATGATCGTCATTGAAGGCGGCAAAGCACTGCTCGGCGAAGAAACAACCATCCAAGTCGCCAGCGTCCTTCAGACCTCCGCCGGCCGCATGATTTTCGCCAAACTCAAGCCGGAAGCAACACCGTAATCCCTTCCGTCGAACGTATGATCTTCACCAGACTCAGACCAAAAAGCATGATCGCTCCCGATCATGCTTTTTGGTTTTTCGACATCCTTATATGCTTTCACAAAAAGACCTGATTTCCTGCTTTCTGGCTTCAATCGCTTCCCGGTTTTCGACAGAACACAGTCCGAGATGGCCGCAGTCCGCTATTTCCAGATGACCGTAAAAATGCGTGATGCTGCCGATGATTCTCTCACATTCCTTCATGCCGGGACCGGTACGCAGCGCAATTGCGTATCCCCTTTTCCCGGAAGGAATGGTCCGATGCGGCTCATGGGTGTTGCACCAGGGCGTGCATCTGTCAATAAAAGCCTTGAATTGCCCGGGAATATCCGCCCAGTAGGAAGGAGAAACCAGAACAATCACGTCCGCCCGGGATATTTCTTCCATCAGAATCTCCACATCGTCATGCTGGACACATGCTGCGGTTTGATGGCAGCTTCTGCAGCCCCTGCAGTATCCGAAATGATAGTCATCAATGCATCCTGTTTTGACTTCATACCGGGAAGCCAGCGATTCCGCCGCGCATTTGACAATCTCTGCCGTTGCGCCGTTCCGAACGGGACTGCAATTGAAAATCAGCGCTCTCATCCGATCCTCCTGAAACCCAAATATCTTTTCTGATGATCCAGCAATCGGCTTTTTCGCCGGGCAGAGGTCTTCCGCCCACAGTCGTTCCGATTGCTGTCCAACCCTGATTCCTTTTCGTGGTTTTTACTGCAGAATACTGCTGACCGCTTCTTCCTCATACTGCCGGGTATACAGCCGGTAATAGGTTCCTTTTTGCGAAAGAAGCTCCTGATGCGTTCCCTGCTCCACAATCTTCCCGTCCTTCACGACCAGAATCAGATCGGCATCCCGAACAGTGGAAAGCCTGTGGGCAATCACCAGGGACGTTCTCCCCTGAATCACCGTATCAATGGCAGCCTGAATCCGCTGTTCCGTCAGCGTGTCCACCGAAGCCGTGGCCTCGTCTAGCACCAGGATGCGCGGATCCGCCAGAATCGCCCGGGCAAAAGAAATCAGCTGTTTTTCTCCGGTGGAGAGCAGATCGCCGCCCTCTCCCACATCCGTATCGATGCCTTTTTCCATGCGCGCGATAATTTCATCCGCGGAAACCAGCCGCAGAGCGCGCCAGATTTCCTCTTCGGTGGCTTCCGGGTTTCCGTACAGCAGGTTTTCACGGATTGTTCCGGAAAACAGATGAGGCGTCTGAAGTACATAACCGATGGCGCTGTGCAGCCACAGCTGGCTCCGGTCCCTTGCGTCCTTTCCGTCAATCAGCACCTGTCCCTCCGTAGGTTCAAAAAATCGGCAGACCAGATTCACAAGGGTACTTTTTCCCGCCCCTGTTTCGCCGACGATGGCGATATTGCTGCCAAAGGGAATCGAAAGGTTGAAATGCTCCAGCACATATTCGTCCCCATCCGGATAGCGGAAGGAAACATCCCGGAATTCAATATCTCCCCGGATCGGCTCCCAGTTCTCCTTTTTCGGTGAGAAGCTGTCCCCGTATTTTTCGATCACTTCCGGCCTGTCTGTCACATCCGAGGTCGTCCCCAGCAGCCGGGTCAGTCGTTCGATATTCACCTGGGTCGTGATCACGTCTGAAATCGCGTCCACAATCCAGCGTACCGGTTCCATCATACCCTGAGCATAACTCATGAACATGGAGAAGGTGCCGACCTCCTCGGCGGCGATATAGCCTCCCTGCCACAGGACAATGGCCAAGGCCAGAGAGGAGGCAAAATGCATCGTGACCGCGAAAGCGCCTCGCAGCCGGGCGGCTCTGATGCTTTTCCGTCTCATCTCCTCCGTATCCCGGACAAAATCTGCTGCCATCCGATCCTCTACCACCAGGGTTTTAATCGTTTTTGCTCCGGTGATGCCCTCGTTGAAATCCCCTGTGATCTGGCTGTTCAGTTCCCGAATCTGACGATTGGCCCGGATCAGCTTTTTCTGAAACAGGGAGAAGAGAATCACGATCAGCGGCAGGATGGTCATCACCATCAGCGCCAGTCGCGCGTTGATCACCAGCATCACCACCAGGGAGCCGATCAGATAGGTAGAATGCCATACGCAGTCCATCAGACTCCAGGACACCAGCGATCCGATGCGGCCTGTGTCGCTCATCACCCGGGCATGGATATATCCCACGCTGTTCTGGTTAAAATAACTGAAGGACAGAGTCTGCAGATGATTGAAGGCCGCGGCACGCAAATCCCGGTTCACCGATACTTCCGTCGTCATGGCGCCTCGGCAGGAAATATAGTTCATCCGCGCGGCAAACAGAATCGCCAGCACATACACCGCGATATACCACGGCAGCGTATCCAGGGTATTTCCCGCAATGAAATGATTCAGCGCATACCGTTGAAACAGGGGAAGCGCAATATCCACCGCGCTGCCGCCCAATCCGCACAGAATCATCATCGTCAGCATTTTCCGATAGGGCTTCAGATAGGGCAGAATCCGCGGAATGCCGAAAAAGGGCAGGGATCGCTGCTCCTGCCGGCCGCGGTTTACTGTTGCTTCCATGCTGCTTCCACCTCCTCCCGGTTCATAGACTGAATCCGATCGATTTCCTGATAAAGACCCGGCTGATTTTTCAGTTCCTCCGGACTGCCCAGTTGGGCGATCCTTCCGTGATCCAGAACCATCACCTGATCCGCCTTGGAAAGCGTGGTAATCCGATGGGAAATCAGAATGATGGTCGCCGTGCCGAAGCGCTTCTCCAGCGCCGCGCGAATCTTCGCGTCGGTCTCCGTGTCCACCGCGGACAGGGAATCGTCAAAAATCATGATCGGCGTCGGTCTGGCCAGCATCCGTGCGATGGCCGCTCGTTGCTTCTGGCCGCCCGAAAGCGTTACGCCGCGCTCTCCCACAAAGGTGTCATATCCTTTGGCAAACCCGATGATGGTGTCTTCCAGACAGGCCGCCCGCGAAGCAGCCCGGATGCTTTCCTCCGTCAGATCCGGAGAGGAAATACTCAGGTTTTCCCGAAGCGTGCGGGAAAACAGGAAGGGTTCCTGCAAAACGATGCCGATATTTTGCCGCAGATGCTCCAGGCGGATCTTGCGGATATCCCTCCCGCCGATCGTGATGCTCCCGCATCCCTCCGGCAGGGGATACAGCCGATCCAGCAGGTACATCAGGCTGCTTTTTCCGGATCCTGTTCCGCCCAGAATGCCCAGCGTGGATCCGGACGGAATCGTCAGCGAAATGTCGTGCAAAATTTCCGGACTGCCTTCATAGGAAAATGAGACATGGTCGAATCGGATGTCGCCGTCCATCGGCGCATCCTCCGCCCCCGGCAGATCCTTTTCTTCCTCCGCGTCCATCAGATAGCCGATCCGGTCGATTCCCACGCCTGCCTTGGACATCTCGCTGATCATTCGGCCCAGTTGACGAACCGGCCAGACCAGCATGCCGTTGTAGCTGACAAACGCGATAAACTCGCCGCTGGTCATTTCACCCCGCAGGCAGAAAAGCACCCCGAAGATAATCACCAGCATCACCTGCAGACCGGAAAGAATATCAGCCGTCGACCAGAACAGGCTCATGAGTCGCCCCAGTTTCACCCACAGGGAGGTATAATACCGGTTATGCCGGTCAAACCGATCCCGCTCATACCGTTCCCGGCCGAAGGCGCGAACTACCCGGACCCCCGTCAGATTTTCCTGGGCCATGGCCGACAGCTTGCCTTCGTTTTCATCGCAATCCTGAAAGCCCCGGCGGAACTTTTTGTGAAAAAACAGAGAATACCAGACAATGATCGGCAGGGGAATCATGGCAATCAGCGTCAGACGCCCGTTCATCCCCAGCATAAACACCATGCTGAGCACCAGCAGAATCAGGATGCGGATCAGGTTGGTCATCTGTTCGGAGATGAAGTTCCGGGTTGTTTCAATATCGCTGGTGCAGCGCTGGATGATGTCCCCCGTATGATGTTTCATGTGCCATTGGAAGGGGAGGCGCTCAATATGGCTGTACAGGGTATCCCGCATGGTTTTGACCAGCGTTTCGCTGCCCCGGGTGTTCATCACCCGGAAACCGTACAGGGAAATCACCTTGACTAGCGCCACAGCCACCACCAGCGCGGCCATAATCCACAGGCTTCCCCGAATCCATTCCACGCCGCCCAGGGCTTCCAGCCCTTTGGCGACCAGCGGGTTCAGGCTGTCCGTGGGAGCGTTGCCCAATACCTGGTCCACCGTGATCCGGATGATCTGCGGCGTGGCCATGTCGGCCAGCGACGACATCATCGCGCAGATCATGCACACCAGGAAGAAGCCCTTGCTTCCTTTCAAAAATCGCCATATCAATCCCGCCCGGCCGGAGCGGGATCCTTTGTTTGCTGTTTGCTCGCTCATAAAACCTCCCATTGTTTTCCTCGGAATCTTTCAGGCCCCGGTGAACGTCGGCCTGAAACGGTTATGGGTGAGCCTGTTTCCCGAAAAGGGTAAAAAAATCCCCGCTTTCTTTCTCCGAAAGCAGGCAGCAGAATCCATCAGCACGCACAAATCACAAGTCAGATCGACCTTTTTCATCTTATTTCGTCCGTGCAAAATCAGTCAGGCTGCCCGGGATAATCTCTCGGAAACAAACTCCTTTACCAGGTATTCCCTTACTTCTCTATTCATGGCGGATTCTCACTTTCATAAACCTCTCTTTCCCCGGTTTCAAAAACACCCGCTGACTCCGGCACACTTTCTCCTCCGAAAAGGCCGCTCCCCGCAGGCGGGTCGGAATACAGATTCAAACCGTCTGTATCATAACCTTGAAAAAACATACTGTCAATAGGACTTTTTCCCCTTTTGAACAAATCAAG
>CADBLV010000273.1 GCA_902795555.1 uncultured Eubacteriales bacterium
CCGCTTCCTCCCCTCCTGCCATTACTGGTAGCAGCTTGCGGTTCGCTACACTTGGCGGTAAATACCCGTGGCGGGACTTTCACCCGCAAGAATCGTGTCATGCCCGGCACACAGGATAAAGGGAGGGGCTGAGCCCCTCCCCTTTCAGTTATCCGCCAGATTAAATCCGTTCTTCATCCTTTCGCTGGCAATCTGCAGCACCTTGTTCAGCGCTTTGACCGTTTCTTCCTCAGCCATTTTGCACAGCTTCCGATTCCCTTCCTCCGCCAGGGAAACATCCCCTGTCTCCGCGATCTTCCGGTCGTATTCCAGAATCAGCTGCCGCCCGCGGGTTTCCATCGCCTCCTCATATCGGTCGATATCCTGGATGCATGCCGCGAAATGCGGATCCGCCAGGGCGTCGATCAGCCGGCTGCTCCAGTAGAAGTTCTCCGTGGAGGTGTCCAGCGTCACCTTGCAAAGATAATCTGGCAGCTTCGGAACATTGGGATAGAACGGCAGCATCGCGCTGAAAACAGTGGAGCCGAAGCAGATCCATTCCACCCCTTTCACGGCGTCCGGCGCGTAAGGCCGGATCTGGCAAAGCGCGGTCACGCCGGTTCGGTTGATGCCGATGGAACGGTATTTCCCCCGCTCGCCGGTGTCCCGGCTGGTGTAGGGATTGTAGGGCGTCCCCTGATAATGTCCGGACAGCAGATATTTCACGTCCTCCGCCGCCAGCTTCCGCTCCGGCCGCAGGCTCCAGGGGATATCGTCGCTTTCCGGGGTGAAATCCGCGTTTTCCCCTTCCCATCGATAGGTTTTCGGTGCCAGATACCGGCCCATAAACCAGGCCCTGGGCGTATTATACACATGATCCATGTCCCGGCGGCTGCCGAAGATGTTCCGGGGATTAAAAACCCCATCCTGGTTCAGATCCAGATGATTCTCCGCGATAAACTCCTTCAGATCCGCGCTGCAGAGGTGCTCTTTTTTCGCCCCGAAGGCATCCTCCAGATCGAACGCGTCCAGGCCGAACTGGTTCGGAATGATGGCCACCCGGTCGTCCGGAACCTTGCGGGCGATCCAGTGATGTCCGCCGATGGTTTCCATCCACCAGATTTCCTTCTCGTCGTTGAACGCGATCCCGTTGGATTCATAGGTGTCGTATTTCTCCAGCAGCTCTGCTAGACGCAGGACGCCCTCCCGGGCGCTGCGGATATAGGGCAGCACCAGCACCACGAAATCCTCTTCGCCGATGCCGCCGGGCACTTCCTTTTCCTTTCGGGATTTGGCTTCCTGTAAAAAAACCTTCGGGTCCGCCGCCAGCACCCGGGGATTGGACGTAATGGTTTCCGTCGCAGACATGCCGACCTGGGCCTCGTTGATGCCCGCCGCAGGCCAGATGCCGCTCTTCGGGTCGACGGTGGGACAGGACGTGTAGCGCATCGGATGATCCGGCAGCTCCACCTCACAATGGGATTTGACCGTCTTGTATTTCTTCGGCTGATCCTTCGGGTTGACCACAATCACCTTTTTGACATCAAAATGGCCGTCGTCGGTTCTGGCGATCATCGTGGATCCGTCGTGGCTGGCCTTGGCTCCTACCAATACCGTGGTACAGGGCATGATACTTCCCTCCTGATCATTCATTTCGCGTCTTCCGGAGCGGTCCGTGGAAATCCATGTCCGGTCTTTCAGTCTTCGATTGGCCGTCCTCTCCGCTTCCTTCCGCCGCCCTATAACCATATCACAATCCCCCCGGGGTTTCAACTTTTATCCTTGTAATCCTCCCGTTTCATCATTTTTCGTGTGAAACCGCGCCTGGTTCCACACGAATCGTGCGCAACCGAAGCAGCCCTCAAAGCCTTGTTTTTCAACGCTCTCCGGATTCATCATTTTCCTCCCCTCCGCGTCGTGTGAAACCGCCGGATCCCGCAAAACATAGATAAATCAAGGCTTTCCGGCGATTTCTCTGATCGTGTGAAACCAGATTCGTGTGAAACTGACTTTTCCGGTCTTTGGATTGCTCCGTGAACGACAGGTTCACACCGTTGAGTGCAAAAATTGAGTGCAAAAATCGGAGCGCCCGAATCAGGCCGGACACCCCGTAACCCGTTGATTTTCCTGAAGA
>CADBLV010000274.1 GCA_902795555.1 uncultured Eubacteriales bacterium
AAAAGCTGCGGGAGCTGGGTCGTAAAACGGTGAAAGCCTTCGGCGTGGATCGCCGGTTTGTGCATCTGGAATTCTTCCGCCTGACAAAGGCCCGCAAAGACATTGGAGAGATCGGGGATTTCGTGGCCCTGGAAGTGAATATGAGGCCTGCGGGCGGTTATACGCCGGATATGATGGACTTTGCCCATTCCACGGATGTTTATCAGATCTATGCCGATATGGTCGCTTTTGATGCCAGGAGGGTGCCGGAATCCGGGGAACACTTCTATTGCGTGTACGCCAGCCGGAAGGATGGGCATACTTACGCTCGGACGCACGAGGAGATCATGAACCGGTATGGTGATCGGATGATGATGCAGGAAGAAATGCCGCCGATGAACTGGCCCCAGATGGGTCGGTATATGTATACCGCCAGGCTGGCAACTTTTGAGGAAGCGCAGGCGTTCATTGAATTTGTTCAGGGCGCTTGATGCGACAATTTGAAGGTTCTCCTGAAAACTGAACTGAGATATGACACAGTTCAGCGAAAAGCGTCAGGGATGATATTTATATCTGGATGGATGATGGAATGTTTTTTTCATCGTCTTTCAAGGGGAAGCCGAATGATCTGTTTCATTCCGGAAAGGAAATCAGGAACATCATCCGGGGTCAGATTCAGTTGAAAGACCATATCCTTCAGTTCCTGATCCTGCGCGGCAGCCTGCCTGCTGGGATCGATCACAATCCTGTATGCACCGCTGACGACTGTGCCGTAATAGAAGAAATTCGGCGTGACAAAAAAAACGGATATGATGATGCGGAACTGCTATCTCGTTATGTTCCAACAGGATTGGATCATCCGCTTTTTGATGCTTTCGTCCGGTGAACAAGGCTGTGTGTAAGCGTGAGCATTCTGTCCGCCTCGCTACGGATCCTCCGGTGGTTTTGCAGGATATCTTCATCGGAGATCGAATACTTTATAGGAGTGTCGTGAGAGCTTCTGTGCTGATGTCTTAAAGCACCGAACCAAAAGTGAACCTGTGATGACATCGTATGAGGGAATACGGATGAAAAGAAAACTGGCTTCATTTGTTGTTGATCACCGTCGGGCAGTCTTTATTCTGATGCTGCTCATAGCGGCTGTCAGCGCGTTTTTGCTCACAAAAGTCGAAATCAATGAAGATCTGACGCGATACCTGCCGGATAAATCTGCCATGAAGCAGGGAATCGACATCATGGCGGACGAATTTCCCGAAGCGCAGACCAGTCAGACAATCCGCGTCATGTTTGATCGTTTGAAGCCGGAGGAAAAAGAAGGCATCCGCGCCAGACTGCAAAGCATCCCGTATGTGACGGATGTGGCCTGGCAGGCAGATAATCCGGATTATAACAGGGATGACCGTACGCTGTTTGTCCTCAGCACGGACGCGGGTTATAAATCTGCGGAAATGAAAGCCATCAAGAGAGCGCTTGACCGGGATTTTCAAGGTTATGAGATTGCCTGGCATGATGATGATGTCGGAATGCCGGAAGTGCCTGCGTGGATACTGCTCAGCGGCGTTGCCGCGATTCTTTTGATTTTGCTTGCCATGTGCGGATCATGGATTGAACCTTTTCTCTTTCTTGCAGGCATCGGTTTTGCGGTGATCATCACTCAGGGAACCAATATCTTTCAGGGGAGCGTTTCCACCGTAACCGCTTCGATGTCTGCGATCCTGCAGCTGGTGCTTTCCATGGATTATTCCATTATCCTGAGCAATCGGTTCAAACAGGAAAGAGCAAAAAACGAAGATATTGCTGCTTCCATGAAGACAGCGGTCATCAATTCCTTTTCGTCGATCGTTTCCAGCGGAATGACGACGGTGGCCGGGCTTCTGATGCTCCTGTTTATGAGCTTTAAAATCGGCATGGATCTGGGCATTGTCCTGGCAAAAGGCGTATTCCTGAGCATGTTCTGCGTTCTGGTGATTATGCCGGGAATCCTGATTTCCTGTGATGGCCTGATTCGGAAAACGACCAAGAAATCTTTCCGGATCCCGACGAAGGCCCTTGCGTCATTTTCAAACAAAAATCATGCTGTAATTACGGTTGTGTTTACACTTGTGATGGCTGGGGCGCTGTTCCTGCAGCAGCAGACCGGAATCGTATACACATTGCAGCGGGAGGATACGGTTGCGGATGTTTTTCCCGCCGATAATACAATGGTGCTTGTTTATCAAAACGATGACGAGCCGACCATTCCCGGGATCTACAGAATGCTGGAAGCAGACAGCGATGTGAAATCTGTCACCTGCTATTATTCAGCGCTGGCTACTCCCTATACGGCGGAGGAAATGGTAAAGAACATGCCTGAAATGCAGGAAGGCATGAAACTGGACAGGGATCTCCTTTCCATGATCTATTATCTGCGTTATGCGGGAGATCAGTCTCTTAAAATGACAGTGGGGGAGTTTTTGACCTTTCTTTCCGATCATGTTGCCGGGAATGAAATGTTTGAGGCATATATGAGCGTAGATCAGCGGGAGATGCTTTCAAAAATCGGGAGTTACGCCGGGATGGTCAGCTTGTTTGCCGGGAACGATCCGATGACGCCGAAACAGATGGCAGATATGTTTTCATCCTTTTCGTCTGATATCAATGAAGAATCACTGGAACTGGCATTCCTGTACAAAGCGGGAATAGAAGACGGCGATCCGCAGTGGACGATGACAATGGAGGAACTGTTTAACTTCCTTTATGATACGGTTCAGCATGATCCGTGGTTTTCACCACTGCTGGGGGAGGACGCGAAAGCTGCGCTTTCCGACGCGAAGGAGCAGTTGAGCGCCGGGAAAGCACAGCTGGCAGGAGAAAAGCATTCCCGAATGATTATCACAACCAGATATCCGGATGAGGATGAGAAAACATTCCGTTTTATTGACAGGCTTTCTTCCGCGTGTGATAAAGAATTCAAAGGGAAGTATTATATTATCGGTAATTCGGCCATGAATCTGGAGATGTCGCGTTCCTTCGGAAGCGAGTACCTGTTTATTACCCTTCTGACGGCTGCTGTGATCTTCCTGATTGTTTCCCTGTCTACCAGATCCCTCATGATTCCGCTGATCCTTGTATTGATTGTCCAGACCGGCGTTTTCATTACAGTGGCCAGCATCGGCCTTTTCGGAGGCAGTATTTATTATCTGGCCCTGCTGATTGTCCAGTGTATTCTGATGGGAGCCACCATCGATTACGGAATTCTGTTTACAAACTATTACACAGAGAATCGAAGAAATGCCGGTACGTTTGAAGCGGTCAGAAAGACTTATGAAGGTGCGATCCATACGATTGCCACTTCAGGACTGATCCTGGTTATCGTACCGTCGGTTGTGGGCAGATTTTTCCAGGATCCGACGATTACAGCGATTGTGGATACAATTGCTATTGGCTCACTGGCTGCAATCGCATTGATCCTGGTTTGTCTGCCGGGAATTTTGATTACTTTTGATAAGCTTGTGTCCAGGAAACCTCGCTAATCTTTCACAGCGGAAAGGCAATGCGGACGGTTTCGTGAACCGATGCCCCTGATATAAGTGGGACCTTCTCATGCGCAAATGTCTTCTCAAGGCTCATGCACAAACACGGCGTTATTGCAAACCGGATCATCCGGCATGGCTTTATGCTTCCGGAGCACCGCGATCCAGCATGAATGTTGCGGCTTCATCAGCGACATGAATGATCCAGGCGAGGGGAGAGAAATGGAAGGATTCGCCGATGCTGATGGAGCTGTCGTTCCCGCGGGAAAAGCCCATGTGGCAATTGATGGCAATGGCCTCCTCATCCCGGATGTCCTTCAGATGCTTTGAAAGCACATAAACGCTTTTGGAACCATGACCGCCGAAGGGCAGTTGTTCATCCACGGTGAAATAACTGCTCCGACCGTTGGGTTTCACCCTGTAAAAATTCGTTTTGCACAGATCGTGGAACAGGGCAGCAATGGTCAGAGATTCCATGAACTGATCACGATCGTATGGGCGGTTCAGAACAAGGTACTGCTTTCGTATATCTTCCCGATAGAGCCCTTCAAGGCGGACTGCCATCTCATAAACATCGATGGAATGTTCACAAAGGCCGCCGTCATAGTTGCCGTGGTACTTGGTACTGGCAGGGGCAGTGAAGAAATCGCAGTCATCGCTCAGAAGCCATTCACGCAATGCTTCCTTCCCCTCGCGATCACCGATCTGCGTATCGAAAATCTTCAGAAATTTGTCCCGCTGAAGCTCCATATCAAACGTTTCCATAACGTCATCCCTCCTGATCCGAATGGAATAGCCGGCGTGAGTGATCCGTCTGTCATGCTTTATGATATCACAATTTGGTTCCTGTGTCATTCAACTTTCGGTTCAATCAAAATCTCCGGGCATTGATCCAGAAGTTTGTTTTCCATCCATGAAAACCGGTGAGATAGGCAGCCGGATCATTGTTAACCGGGAAGATGATTTCGGAGGATGGGAGTGCTGGAAGAAGGGGAACAGGGAAGGCTTTGACTGTACTGTGCATTTCACCCGCGACGGCGGTAAAATCACGGTCAGCACGACAAACCTCGGCCTGTCTGTAAAAGGAATCATCACGCTGCCGGACTCCGTAGCGGCCGAAAACACAACCATTTACGCAGCCCTGACAGGCGACCAGGTTGCGCTGACGAATATCCGGGTGAATCATGGGAACCGTTCTTAGCGGCCGATCCGGAAGCGGCCGACGGGTTCGATACAATGACCGGAATTCCCTGACAGCTGTTAGGGACGGCAATGCGTCGGCCTAAAGCAGGAGGGAAACGGTAAACATGATTAAGACGAAAGCTTTTATGGCTGCTATCAGATAACAGACTCCGATGGTTCTGTCTGGTTAACGCAAAGCGCTGATCGAAGGATATCGGCTGTCTGTCCGGCCACAGCGGCAATCCCTCTTTCGTTCAGATGAATGTGATCCTCACAGATCATTGTTTCTTTCGAAGGAGCCACGATGGCATACAGATCATTGACAATTGCATTTTCTTCTGCGGCAACCTTTTTCAGCACATCATTATACTGACAGATATCCTTATGATCCCCATGCAGCGTCGGCGTAGTTGTGGCGATGATCAGGGGGAGTTCCGGATTTCCGGTCATCTTGCGCAGCACATGGCATATCCGATGACAGGTTTCCTCGTAAAGATCCAGAGGATAGAAATGCCTTCCTTCCTGATAGTCATCCCCCATATCCCAGAGTCCGCAGTTCCATTGCACGAGATCGGGAGGAGGCAGTTGCGGGAGCCAGAAACGCAGGGAATTCAGGGTATAGCCACTCCAGCGTCCGTTTTCCTCCGGGCCGCTGATTTCAGCGATATCAGCCAGTTTTTCAGCTACCACCGGCTGGTACTGCAGACGAACGGAATCACCCAATAATAGAATCTGTTTTTTCATTTTATCCTCACTCTTTCATTGACTGATGTGTCATAAAACAGAACTTTCAAACGTCACTTCCTGTTTTTGCAAAAACTGTTTCCTGTTCCGATGACCGTTGTCGGTGAAATCATATGCGCAGCCTCCTCGTTTGCCTGCACGGCATAAAAGGGGGCTGTGACACCCGGGAATGATCGATTCATTATACCATGAAAGCCGTTGTTGTAAAAGGCTGAATGTTTGATCAGATAAACCGACTGTCTGGTTATCCAAACGTGATGTCCAGGATCATCATCAGAATAAATCCTAACGCGAACGCAATCGTTCCAACGTTGGAATGCTTGCCTTCCGACATTTCCGGGATCAGTTCCTCCACGACCACATACATCATGGCCCCTGCGGCAAAAGACAGAAAATAGGGCATAACAGGCGTGACAAGTCCGGCACCGATCATTGTTATGACAGCAGTGACGGGTTCAACGGCACCGGAAAGCACTCCCATCAGAAAAGTCCTGTGCTTTGGCATTCCTTCTGCCAGCAGCGGCATGGAAACAATGGCGCCTTCCGGAAAATTTTGGATTGCGATTCCAAGAGCTAACGTGAGTGCTCCGGCTGCGGTGATTCCCGAAGAACCTGCCAGCAATCCGGCATACACAACACCGACTGCCATACCCTCTGGAATGTTGTGGATTGTTACAGCAAGGATCAGCTTTGTCGTGCGTTTAAATCCACTCTGCGGACCCTCGTTTTGTCTGTCCATATGCATGTGGGGTGTAATGACATCCAACAGCAGCAGAAAGCTGATACCGATCAGAAATCCAACTGAAGCCGGGAGAAAAGCCAACGTTCCCATTGAGGAACTGTTATCCAACGCCGGCTGCAACAGACTCCAGAAGGAAGCGGAAACCATAACGCCGGCCGCAAAACCCGTCAGCGCTTTCTGCACCGGACGGGATATCTGCTTTTTCAGAAAGAAAACCATTGCCGCTCCCAGACTGGTGCCCAGAAATGGAATCAGGATTCCTTCCGCAATCTGTATGTTCATATCCACCTCAACCCAGTGTGATCTGACCCAGCCTGTAAAGCTGAACCGAAGAGTGTCAGCCGGCCTTCCGCATCTTAAGAAAACAGGATGCCAGTACGCAAAGGCATCCCGTCTCTTTGGAGGTAAGGTGCTGGTATATCACTCGGGGTGGCTTAAGCCCGATTGATATCATTGTTCGGGTTAGTATTTACTAACCAAAACTATATTACCATATTTTAAAACTTGTGTCAACTGCTTTTGATTTATAATTACAGATTTATTAGATATTTCTAATTTAAATATACCCGACGGTTTCAAACTTGGCTTTTCTCTGCCTCTCCCTGCTCATGATGGCGATCTTTGTATCCGAACCCCTTCTGTTTTGCGACATGTGGGATCATGTATGTTTCAGGGTTCATCATCCAGAACAGGATACAGCATCGAAAAGGGATCTGTCTCCATCCGGATTTCTTCATCCAGAACCAGCAGCAGGTTTTTTGCGCCTGCATTAGCCGGCCACTCCGGCAGTCCTTCACCGTTTGGATCACCCGTATGGACAAAATTGACGAAGTACTGCTGCATGGTTTCACTCAGCTTTCTGTCCGCCTCGTTATACAGCGTCGAACCCGCTGGGATGTTTCCATAGAAATACACTTCTTCTCCGCTGTGCCAGTCGCCGAGGCTGCCGTTCTTTCGAATGAAAAGGTACTCATAGGAGGGGATTCCTGCGGCCTGACGTTCCCAGACAGTATGACCGTATGTAAAATAGAAAGCAGAATAGATATCAGCCCAGTTTCGCCTTGCTTCTGCATCCGTTGTTGCAGGATAGAGGGCCAGGATCCGCTTTGCTCCTTCCTCAGAGAACAATCTGCGGATCTTTTCTTCATAATTCTTCAGATTTGCCTGATCGAAAAGAATGAAAGCTTCCGATTCCTGCCCGTTAAATCCATGCAGCCGGGCTTCCTCGTTAAAAGAGCCCTTTTGATAAGATTCCCACGGCCATTCTGTCAGAGCATATCCGTCCACGGTCAGATGATGATGCGCTGACAGCTCACCTACGATCTTTTCAGCAGGAAGAGCCCGTAGTTCTTCGATATTCTTTATACCCATGCGATCTTTGGTTTCTTCCCCAGCTTTCAGAGCATCATCCATAGAACGGAAAGAATGAGCCGGGCGTCGGGCTGTAACCGTAGAACTTTCGGCAATCGCTCTGCGGAACAGTCCTTTAGCCAGGGGAGATGTGCACAGGGCAGTAACGCATGCAGCCCCTGCGGATTCTCCGGCCAGGGTGATATTTTCCGGATCTCCGCCGAACGCGGCAATATTGTTTCGTACCCATTTCAGTGCACAGATCTGATCCAGCAATCCGTAATTACCGGTTGTTCCGTTGGGAGATTCTGCTGCCAGCTCTCGATCCGCAAAGAAGCCGAAGATTCCCAATCGATAGCCGCAATTGACGACCAGAACACCCTTCCGGGCCAGCCCTTCGCCGCTGTATGCCTCATACCAGGGCTGCCCCGTCTGCAGAGAGCCGCCGTGTATATAAAACAGAACAGGCAGGTTTTCCGCTTTTCCGGTGGGCTTCCAGATGTTCAGATACAGGGAGTCCTCACTTGCGGCTGTCCGGTAGTTGTCGGTGAAAGAAATCTGATAGTCATGGTATCCGATGATCCGCGCGAGTGAATCATAGATTGGCAGATTCTGCGTCTGCATGGACATAGGCGCAAAATGATCCGCCTTCAGGACACCTTCCCAGGGGCCTGCCGGCTGCGGTTCCTTCCAGCGCAAAGAGCCTACAGGCGGCTGCGCATAGGGAATGCCTGCATAGACTTCAACCTGACCGTCTTCGGTCAGCACGCCGGTCAAATCTCCCTGGGTCAAATGAATTACATCGGTGGATCCGGCGGAGGTTCCTTTCACTGAGGGGATCAGCCGGACCGGCGGCCAGGAGACCCAGAGGATTGCGGCGAAGGCGGCCAGCATTCCGGCCTGAACCAGCAGCTTTTTCCCGGCTTTCCATTGATTCCAGCACCGTGACCGGATCAGATAATATCCGCCGAAAAGAAATGCGGTAAGGATCCACCCAGGGATTGTATGCTTTCCTAACTCCAGATAAGCTCCTGCCAATACAGCAGCAAGAACAAACAGAAGTCTCCAGAGGATGCCCTTTGACTGTTTCGTTTCCATAACAATTCCTCTCATTGCGTGATGGTCGCCGAGTATTCCGTGTCTTTCGGAGTATCATCCGTTTTCTTCGGTTCCCGATTGCACAGACGGATCAGGACTGATACAGGAGATTCTGTTCCTGTGGTCGATTTCAACGATTCTGCATCCCGGGAGTGTGCTGTCATATCTGCAGGCGCTCGAGTGATCGCACCAGGTGCAGGGCGATTCCATTCCGTCTTTGACAGGCCTGGGGGAAGCTTCGCCCCGGTAGATCAGCGTCACACGATCCGCGACCGCTCTGATGGCGCAGTCCTCCACCGCGTACATCTCTTCGGCGCTGACCTCTGAAACCGTATCGTTCGTATCCAGCCTTTTCGAAATCTTCACAGGCTTTGCCGCCTCCTGAACCAGTTCCTCATCCAGAATCATCCCGGATGTCTGCAGATTTTTGTCGATCTGTGCGCTGATCTGATCCGCGTCCTCACTCCCGATGAGTACGTCCTTAATCGGCTGATAGAGTCCGCCTGCAGCTTCATAGTCGTTCAATCCCAGTCTGGCCGCCCGGATATACAGCGGAAGCTGAAGCTGAAGACCGGCAACGATGGAATTTTGTCTGACTTCCTTGCCGGACATCTTATTATCCACGATCATGAAGTACTTTTTCCCGTCGGCGGTTTTCAGTGCATCAATGCGGTCAATCCGGCCGGTGAAAGCAACAGAATTCCCGCCGTCCGTCCTGATCTGTATGGCCGGGATTCGGATCTTTCCGGATGCGTCAGGCGTACCGAACGGAACTTCTGCAGCCATCGGCAGGAAGTGCGGCTTCTGCCGGAATGAGCGCATCATGCTCGCGATGGATGTCCGGATGCTGCGGATGATCCCGGCCCCCTGATAACGGTGCATGGTATCGGAGGTCAGGATTCCGCCCTCCCATTTCTTCACGCGCTCCTTCAGAATCTGATCCAGGAGCTTCGTTTGCGTTTCCTCGGACAGATTCGGCCATTCCGGAAGCTTCATGGCTTTTTCCAGGAACATCTGTAGCACGTCATGATTGAACGTACCCTGCTCGTTTCGCTGGAAGTCATAGGTTCCGGTCGGAACCAGACCCAGCCCGTACTGCAGAAAATGCCGGTACGGACATGAACTGAAGGTTTCCACGCGGGAAATGGTCATGCTGTGCTTGATATAGAGTTTCTCGGCCTGCTTCGGCGCGATCCTGGCGGACGGAACCGTGACATGAAGTCCATTCAGTATGCTCTCGGTCTTCTTTTTCCATTCATCGGACTGATACAAAGAGCTGAGGGCATTCTTCCAACGCGCGTCATTCTGTGAATCGCCATCCAGGAAGCTGCCTTTGCTGTCCCTGCTTTCACGCAGCATGACAGCCAGCGTTTCCAGGGCGAAGGTCGGAGCAAAGGGCCGAATGTCTGTATCCATGAGACCGCCGGTCACGTTCCCCGGATTCGTCTCTTCAATGGTTTTCGAAAGCCGCTTAAAAGCGGTGGAAGGCGTCATGACTCCGCCGTTGGGTTTGGCACTGGAACAGGAGATCATCAGTTCCTTACGCGCCAGGGAAACCGCCTGATAAACATCCTGCTTCTGGCGGGCGGCAAGATCCATCATTGACTGACCGATCTTGCTGTACGGCCTTTCCGCGTTCACGGGGTCTTCCGCTGCCTGTTCATCGCTCTCTTCCTGGCCTGCTTCCTCTTCGGGCCCGGAATGATCATCGGAATCCATTTCCCGGTAGAATTTCAGATTGGCCTCTTCGATGAATGCTTCCAGCAGGCTGCGTTCATGCTCGGAGAGAATGCCTGCGTCGGCGGGGATTTCATTCTCCTGAAGTCCCATAACGATCATGCAGTCGACTCCGGAGGAGAAGAACATCTGCGGAGGCGCAACCATGACAGCGCCGGAGAGCTGCGGCAGGGATTTGATCTTTCTCGAGGCCAGGGAAGATTCAAGCATCGCGCACAGATCATTCAGCGGAAGCGGTTCGTCACCGATAAATGTCGCTACGGTATCAAGCAGTTCATTGACGGCAGTCCATACCTGACGGTTTCTGTCGATCCCCAGATCATCTCCCTGGGATGCCAGGACTTCCTCCTGGGCCAGAAGACGATCATAGATCTTTGCATCCGTGACAAATTCAAAGAGCAGCGTTGCGGCTTCCTTGCCGGTGCAGGCTTTTCCGGAAAGCTTTTTCTTCAATTCAACGATGGGATCAATCAGCTTTTGCCTGAGTGCTTCCAGCGACAGCACTTTTTCCTTTTTGCTGTCTTTTTCCGGGATATGGAATGGCTTCTTCCACCTGTTGCGATGGATTTTATTTTCCCGGGCATAGTTTTCCAAATCCATGACTTCTGTGGGCTTCATGTCCGTGAAGCCGGTCTTGATCAGCCGTAGTACATCTTCCTCACAGAAGTTCAGCCGCAGAATCCGCAGAAGGCTCAGGAAATACTGCGCGTATCCGCTCATCAGGATCGGCTGATCCTGCTTTGCGTTGAAGGGAATCCCGGACGCGGAAAGCGTCAGGGGCAGCAGAGACGGAAGCGTGTCCTGCTCGCAGACCGCAATGGCCATCTTCTCCCAGGGAATGCCTGCCCGATGCCAGTCGATCAGGGTCTGACAGGCATGCTGGCATTCCAGATAGGAGTTTTTTGCGTAGTACATGTGAACGTGAGACATGTCCGGAATAAAGGCCCGGGCCAGTTCGGCCATGGCAGCTTTCCGGGCTTTTCCCGGATCCTCCCGGATGACATACGGCTTCTCCTTGATCTGATAGATTCTCTCGCTGCCGAACTTGCCGAGAGCATAGATATTCTTCTCTACGTAGGCAATGTCGGCATTAATCACCGATTCGGGTTCTTCCCGCTGGATCGAATATGGCGTGTGTCGGCGCTTCAGATAGTACGTCAGCGCCTGAACAGAATCGTTGGCGGCCCTGAAAATGTCGCGATCAGGACCTGTGTCATCGCTGATCAGTCCGATCACGATCTCGTCAGCACCGGACCCGTCATCAGAGGAAGCGGCTTCCACGAGGTTCAGGATGTCATGCGTGATATAGTCAAAGCCGTAGATCAGCAGCTGACTGTTCCGAACGATGCCGCTTTGGCGAATCAGACTGACAGCGGACATCCATTGCCCCACTGTGTCCTCAAACCCTTTTTCAAGAATCTGCTGATATTCATCCCAGATCAGCGCGACATCGTCCAGCTTTTTCTTCGTGCTGCTGCTGGAGGGCGTGTACTGCCTCAGGAATCCGGGTGTCAGCCTGGCTCGGGTGAAGTCGTCGATCTGCCCGGCGATCTTTGCGGCCAGCGTCGGCTGCGCCACAGAATCCCTGTAATACTTCAGTTCATCCCGATGGTGATGCAGCACCTGGGAGATGATCATGTTCTGCCCGTCGCCGGAGATGGGCTTCCTGTTTCCGCGTCCCGTCAGTTCCCGGATTTCACGGATCAGCGAGGAGGGAGAGAAGATCTTCAGGTCGAAAATGCCGCCGTCATCGTTCTGGTTTACGATTTCCGTTTCGCAGGCAAGCGTAAAGGATTCCGGAATCAAAACCACCGGATGGGCAGCCTGATTAATTTCCTTGATCAGGCTCGGAATCAGTCCCGGCGCTCTGGTCGTAACGATGCGAATGAGTGTCATCAGACATCCCTCCTTTCGGCGGGATAGGCTTTTCCGGCGCGAAGCGCGAACAGCCACATCTCCCTGACGTTCGCATGGGTAAGCCGTTCAAGCGCCGTCCGGTACCAGTTCATCTGCATCTCATGTCTGGGCACAAAGGTTTCCGGGGCAGTGTCGTGGTCTGTCTTGAAGTCGATCAGAATCCATTCTCCGTTTTCTTTGAAGGCACAGTCAATAATCCCCTGAACCATGGTGGATCCCTGGGAATCAATCTTCATGGTGAAATCGGCTTCCCGTTTGATCTCTGTGCTTTCCAGCATCCGTTTTCCAAGGTCACTCCGGAAGAAGGAAACGACTCCGCTCAAGCGGATCATTTTTGCTTCGTCCTCTGTCAGAATGTGCCGTTCCTTCATCCGAATCATTTCGGCACGGATCACCTGATCAACGCCGGCCCCTGCCTTCCGAAGCTCATCCAGATTGAGCAGGCGGATAAAGCGATGGGTAGCGGTACCGATGTTGACGGCCGCGGCGGTTTCCTGTTTATCTTCCAGAAACGCCGGTCTGGAAGCAACGGAGCTGAGACGGAAGGTGCGAACCGCTTCTTCTGTCTTCCGTTTATCCTCAAGCGTTTCTTCACTGTCATCCACGGACA
>CADBLV010000275.1 GCA_902795555.1 uncultured Eubacteriales bacterium
GGCCCTGCTCTTTGCGCTTCTCCAGCCCTGTGACGATCTCAGGAACCTTCAGGATACTGGCAGGTTTACCGCTCTCATGGTGGCGCAGGAGGAATTGAAAACCCTGCCCTTCGGCGAGATCTTTGATGAATACTGCCGGCGTTGCGGAAAACCGGCGGACGGCGAATGGCTGCCCGTGGTGGAAGCATATGAAAAGAAAGTTCTGGAGGCGAGAGCATGAAGGATTTGATGAAGGCACCGTTCATGGTGGAAATGATTCGCACGCTGACCAATATGTATGATCACGGATGGGACGAGCGCAACGGCGGAAACGTCAGCCTGATGCTGGAGAAAGACGAGGCGGCGGAGTATCTGGATGAAAACCGCGTTCTGCGCACGATTCCGACGGGATTCACCGCACCGGAGCTGGAGGGAAAAATATTCCTTGTTACCGGAACCGGAAAATATTTCAAAAATGTTCAGTATGCGCCGGAGGTCAATCTGGGCATTGTGAAGCTGAAAGAGGACGGACGGCAGGCGGATCTCCTCTGGGGTTATACGGACGGCGGACAGTTTACAAGCGAGTTTCCGGCCCATATGATGAGCCATGTAGCCCGGCTGAAGGTCAATCCGGAGAATCGGGTCGTCATGCATTGCCATCCCGCCAATCTCCTGGCCATGACCTATGTGCATGATCTGGACGAGCGGGCCTTTACCCGCACGCTCTGGCAGATGTGCACGGAGTGCATTGTGGTTTTCCCGGAGGGCGTGAACGTCCTGCCCTGGATGCTCTGCGGCACGAATGAAATCGGCGAGGCCACCGCTGAAAAGATGCGAACAGCCCGCCTGGTGGTCTGGGCGCAGCATGGGATCTACGGCGCGGGGAAGGATCTGGACGAAACCTTCGGCCTGATCGAAACGGCGGAAAAAGGCGCGGAAATCTACATGAAAATCGCCCATCTGCCCCTGAAGAACACGATTACAGACGCCCAGATGCATCTCCTGGAGGAACGCTTCGGCATCAAAGCCCGGGAAGGGTATCTGGACTGATCAGATCAGACAGGGTTCTGCTGTGAAAAAAGTCCTGCACCAGATGATAAAAATCCGTCCAGAGGGGAAGCGTCCGACAGATTTCTTTTCGGGGACAGGTGTTTTCTTCGGCGTTCAGACAGGCGACCGGTGAGAGCGTTCCTTCTGTCAGCTCCAGGATTTCATCGAGGGGATACTCTTCCGGCTTTCGGCAAAGCATATAGCCGCCGCCTTTGCCGCTGGATCCGGTAATCAGATTGCCCGCAACCAGGTCACGGGCGATAATCTCCAGATATTTTTTGGAGATGGCCTGCCGTTCGGCAATCTCCTTCAGCGGGACGGAGCGGCCGTTGCTGTTTTCGGCAAGATCCAGCATAAAACGAATGGCATAGCGCCCCCGGGTAGAAATCATGAGCAAGCCCTCCTGTCAGAAGATTTCAGAAAATGGTTCCGTCGCTTCGTATTGTATGCCCGCGGCGGGAAAAGTGCAAGGAATAATTGATCAGACAACGATGAACGCCGGCTCTGTGAGCCGGCGTTCATCATCCTGTGTACAGAATAACAGATGTGAAACCGCAGTTCACAGAAAAGAATCGTATCAGTGTGCTGCAAAAGGATTCATGACAAACCGGAAGCGGATGTTTTTCTCCGTCAGCTGGAATTCAGGGGCGGTTGCGGGGCCGCAGCTGCCAGTTCCGATTCCTGCCTGGGCGTAATCCAGAAAGAGAAAAACGGCTTTTTCCGGCTGCAGTTCATCCCGGTGCTTTGCGGTGGTTTCCTTTTCCGGATCATAATGCGTCAGCCGGAAAGTAAAGGGCCGGTCCGCGGAGATCTGAAGCGCGGCGGGGGAGACACGGCCCGGATTCGGCGAAGAAGCCGGGAGCGTTTCGGCCGACCGGGAATCGGTTCTGGATTCATGAACGGTCAGGAGGGTGCAGCCTGTATGGGCGCCGGATTCCTGCGGGCGGATATGCCTTTCCCGGTTTTCATCCGCTTTCTCCGAAAAGGATCCCCACCAGGCTGCTTCATGCTTGTCCGCATAGCTTTCCACCGGACCGAAACCCAGATAATCCGCCCGGTTCATCGTGTCGGGAAGGTGCAGATACAGGCCGAACCGGGGCAGGGGAGGACGCCCGTCCGTCACACGGACGTGACCGCTCAGCGCCATGCAACCGGTTTCATCTATCGTGAGCTCGTGGGTGATGAAAAGCAGAGGAATCTGTCCCTGCCATCCCAGGGAAGAAGAAGCCCGGATGATGACGCCGCCGTTTTGCGCCTGCGCGCTGATGTCATAGATCCTGGGAATCAGCCGATCCAGATGGAAACGCTCCCACTGCGAAAGAAAGGATTTGTCGTTGTCCGTCGGGGCGCGCCATATATTCCAGCGCAGGGGGGACAGCAACCATTCGCGGCCGCGAATCTGCAGGGAATCCGGAAGCCCCGTTTTCCGGCTGATGCAGCAGGTGAAGTTCGCTCCTTCCACCCGGAAGCTGTCTTTGCTTTCCTGAAGGAGAAGCGCCTGTCCGCGCGGAGATGGCGTTTCCGCTTTTCCGGGGGTACATACGGACGGCATGGCTTCGTCCGCGCGCATACGCGGCTGAGAAAGCCGAATCTGGTCAAAGCAGACGATTTCTCCCTTTTTCCGCCAGGGAGTGGCTTTGACCGACGCAAAGAGGAACCGGACAAACCGGCCTCCGGCGGGGCTGCCGGAATCATTTTCCGGATTCGGCGAAAACGCATCTTCCGGCAGAGCGACTTCCTGGGTTCCCAGGGGCGGGAGATGCAGTTCGACCGTCCCTTCCGTGCAGGGCTGTCCTTCCTGCTCTGTGATATAACGGCAGGAAAGGATCTCCTCTGCGGACGTGAAGGCCAGCATATTCCTCAGCAGAAAGCGATCGCCCTTCTTCTCGACGCGGATGGGGCGGTAGATCTGTCCGATTTCAACCAGGCCCCGGTGGGGCGTTCGATCGGGAAACACCAGTCCGTCAATGCAGAAATTGCCGTCATGGCTTTCCTCGCCGAAATCCCCGCCATAGCGGTAAATGGGCGTTCCGTCCGGCTCGGCGCCGATCCGGATGCCGTGGTCGCACCATTCCCATACGCATCCGCCCATGAGCCTGGGCTCCGCGTAAATCTTCTGCCAGTAGGCCTCCGCTCCGCCGGGACCGTTCCCCATGGCGTGAGCATATTCACAGAGGAAAAAGGGGCGCGTTTCATTGGGGTTGCGCAGGGATTCTTCCATCCGCGAAAGGGGCGTGTACATGGTGGAAACCATGTCCAGCACATCTTCACTTTCGTTGGGAACCGGGGCGTTTTTCAGCGGATGGGTGCTCTGGTAATGCCGAAGGCGGGAGGGATCCCTCTGGCGAACCCATCGCAGCGCGTGTTCAAAGGAAAGGCTGTATCCGCTCTCGTTTCCCATGGACCAGAAGATGACGCAGGGGCGGTTGATGTCCCGTTCCACCATGGATTCGATTCGATCCAGAATGGCTTTTTCATAATCCTTCCGATTAGCCAGCAGCGCAATTCCGGAAAAATCCCAGGGCTGATCGGCGGCCTGAAAAGCTTCCACGGATCCGTGCGACTCGATGTCCGCCTCATCGATGACATAGAAGCCCAGCTCATCGCACAGCCGAAGGAAGGCCGGGTCCGGAGGATAATGGGACGTACGGATGGCGTTGATGTGGAAGCGTTTCATCAGCAGCAGATCCTGCAGCATATCCTCCCGGGTGACGCAGGCGCCGGTTTCCGGATGGCTTTCATGCCGGTTGACGCCCCGCAATTTCACAGGCTGGCCGTTGATGCGGAAAACGCCGTGACAGACGTCGAGCGTTCGGAGCCCGACTCGTTCGCCGATGACTTCTTCCGCCGTTCGCAGAAGGAGGGAATACAGCGCCGGTTTTTCCGCGTTCCACAGCCGGGGCTGATCCAGACGGAAAAGATGCTGACAGGGCTTTTCGGCTGCATCCTGCCGCGATTCGGCAATCAGTTTTCCGTCCGGATCGAATAAGGACAGGGTGACCGGGGTTTCCGCCTCCCAGGACACCAGCAGGTCGGCCTGACCGTTCCGGATGTCGGAGGTGATCTGATAGGTTCGGATTTGCTTTTCTTCCCGCAAAAGGAAGAACACATCCCGGATGATGCCGGACATCCGCCATTTGTCCTGGTCTTCCAGATAGGTGCCGTCGCACCATTTGAGCACCATGACAGCCAGCTCATTTTCGCCGTCCCGCAGGAGCGGCGTGGCGTCAAACTCGCTGGGATTGTGCGTCCCCTGACTATATCCCAGGAACTGTCCGTTGACGCGGACATAGAAACAGCTGTCCACTCCCTCCAGATTCAGAAGCCATCGTACGCCCGGCTTTAAACGGGCCGAAAAGGACCGACGATAGATCCCTGTGGGGTTTTCCCGGGGAACATAAGGCGGATCGTAGGGGATCGGATAGCGGATGTTCAGATAGACCGGCTTTCCGCAGCCGTTCATCTCCCAGTTTCCGGGAACCGGCATCTTTCCGGTCGTCTTCGCCTGCCACCAGGCCTCCGGCGCATCTTCCGGCGAGGGAAAGAAGGCGAAATCCCATGATCCGTTCAGAGAGACCCGGAGACGGGATTCTTCCTTCGGCGAAAACGGGTCCTGATCCGGCGCAAAAGGCGTGAACTCATTTCGCTTTTTCAGGGTTCCGAGATGAAGGATGTTCGGGTTTTCATGCACCCATTTTTCCATCGGATATTCCTCCTTTGATTTTCGGGATCGATTGCGAATGGGCCTTTATTCGGGGCCCGGGTTTGCGGTGCTCTCACGCTTTCCTTCCCTCCGGGCCTGGGAGAGAGATCAGTCGGGGCATATCGTCTCTCTTCGATATTCCGCCAGATCTTTCACGACTTCGCCGGCGATGATCAGCCCGGCGACCGAAGGCACAAATGCCGTGGAGCCGGGAATATCCCGTCGAACGGTGCTTTCAGGGGCTTCCGGCGGACAGGCGCAATCTTCGCGGCAGGGGCCGGACGGACCTGCCAACGGCCGGACGGGCTCTTCTGTGGAGTAAACGACCTTCAGATGCCGGATGCCGCGCTTCCGGCATTCGCGGCGGATAATCCGGGCCAGCGGACATACGGAGGTTTGATAGATATCGGCAACCCGGAAGGCGGTCGGATCGGTTTTATTTCCGGCGCCCATGGAACAGATGATGGGGGTATCGGCAGCCTGCGCCGCTTCGATCAGGGACAGCTTGCCGGTGACGGTATCAATGGCGTCGATCACGTAATCATATTGAGAAAAATCAAACTGATCCCGTGTGTCCGGCAGGAAAAAGGTCCGAAAGGTTGTGACCCGGCATTCCGGGTTGATTTCCAGCACCCGTTCTTTCGCCACGTCCACCTTGTATGCGCCGATCGTCTTCCATGTGGCGTAAAGCTGGCGGTTCAGATTGGTCAGGGAGACGCGGTCATGATCAATCAGGTCCAGGGCTCCGACACCGGAGCGGACCAGGGCTTCCACCGCGTATCCGCCCACGCCGCCGATGCCGAACACGGCGACGCGGCTCCGGCGCAGCTTCTCCATGGCTTCCGGCCCCAGAAGAAGCTGCGTTCTGGCAAACTGATTCTGCATCCGTCATTCTCCTTCCGCCATCGCCAGATCCCAGGCCAGATCCCCCATTTCCCGCTCGAACGCCGGGACATCTGTTTCATTGCCCATCAGGCAGATCAGCAGGGGGTTCGGCGTTTCAATGATTCCCACATCATGGGTTGTCCGGTCGTTCTCGCCGGTTTTATGCGCGATGACCGGTCCCTCATTCTCCAGGGCATGCAGACGGAAAGGCAGTTTCCCGTTCAGCTGCTGATGGCGCAGCATGTTCAGCATGGCCGCGGAAGCTTCCGGGCAGACAAGGCGGCCGCGCCAGATCTCTTCCAGCAGCCAGGCCGCGTCCTCTGCAGTTGTGAAATTATCCAGGCCGCGGGCTGCTTTCTCCCAGTCGAACATTTTTCGCCGAAACAGCGTATGCTTCAGTCCCAGCCGATCCCGGATAAAGGCCTGCACCCGGGGCAGCATATAATAATCCAGCAGCACATTGCAGGCCGTGTTATCGCTGACGATGATCATCAGCTCCGTCAGATCCCGAAGAGATACCTCTTTGCCGTCGTCGAGATAAGTCAGCACGCCGCAGGAAGGCACGCAGGCTTCCCGACGCACGGGAATCCGGTCCTCCGGGCGGAAATCACCGTCTGCAAAGCCCTGGAATATCGCGGCCATCAGATACAGTTTGATGACGCTGGCCGCTTCATGAGGCGCCTCCGACCGAAAGCGGAAGATTTCTCCGGTGTTCAGGTTTTTGCACAGACAGCTGATGTTTCCGGGCAGCTTTTCCAGACGGGGCCGCATCCATTCCATTCCGTTTTCCATATGCTTTTCTCCTGTTCTTCCGCGCCGGCGCTTTTTTCTTGTTACAACGGGCTCCTCCGAAACGTATTTTACCATGATCCGCGAAATGACGCAAATCCGGAGTGCGTGAAACACATGGGGGGACTGCTGCCCCTGTGCGTTTCAGCACAGATTTACAGACGCAAACCGATCGTTCGCGGAGGAGAATTGTGTGAAAAAAGCTTGCAAATCAATGGTGGGACATATATAATAAGAAAAGGTGTGAGCAGGCCGCCCGGCGAAAGCCGTCTTCAGGCGATTCTGTCACGCAAAAAGAAACGGGGAGGAAAATGTCCATGTCCAAAAAGTATCTGTACCTCTTCAGCGAAGGGAAC
>CADBLV010000276.1 GCA_902795555.1 uncultured Eubacteriales bacterium
CTCGGAGAATGATTACTCCGAGGGTTTTGTTATACGCAGATCAGGGTGCTGTACGGGATCAGATGATTTCCGGAACAGGCTGCTGTACTGGATCAGATGCTTTCCGGGGCAGGCTGTTTTACGGAATCCAGCTGATTTACAGGACAGGCTGCTTTATTGCGCGGACTTTTTCAGGGATTCGATTTCTTCGTTCAGTTCGGCGATCTGGGTTTGGATCTTATTCCGGCGGGTTTCGGCTTCCTCAAGGGATTTTTCCGCTTCGCGAATCTGACCATTGATGGCATCAAGCTGATCGCTGAGGAGTTCATTGTCCTTAGAAACACTTTCCCATTTGTCCCTGCTTTCGGAAAGCAGGACATTTTTTTCCCGCAGATCGGTCCTGAGACGGCTGTCACGGATCAAAAGTACGGCCGAGAGAACCAGAGCGCACAGGAGGACGATTGCGACCCAAAGGAGGGACTTTGAAAGCGGACTACGGTTCATTCTTTTCAATCCTCCTTTACGACTTTTTCCGATTCGGTCTGAACAGACTCAGGTTCAGAAGGAGAAGCGCCTGCCGGCTCCGTTTTACCCGGCTGAGATGACGGCGACTGATCACGCTGCTCGGAAGTCGGCGCGCCTGACGACTCTGCTTCGCCCGGCTGAGAGGCCGGCGACTGATCACGCTGCTCGGAAGCCGGCGCGTCTGTCGGCTCCGCTTTGTCCGGCTGAGATGCCAGCAGCTGATCACGCTCCGCACGAAGCTGTTTCCGGGTTTCCTTCAGGGATGTCGATTCCGCGTCGGCGGCCTCCACCTGAGGGAGCAGGAGAGCCAGCTTTTCCTCCGCCTTGGTGATGGATTCCAGATAATCCTCGTGTTCTTTATTCTGTTTTCGCTCCCGGCCGTAGCTGGTTTCCAGCATGAGTTCCGTATCCGCCAGATTGAAACGCAGGGCTGCATCGGACACAAGATGCCACGCCAGAAAAAAGGCAAAGCACAGGAGCACGGCGGCGATCAAAAGCGAAAATCCTTTGCTGCTTTTCATTTCATCCCTCCTCCCCGCACGGAATGAATCCCTCCGATCTTTTTACTTTACGCATCCTTCCCCGTAAAAATCCAGAATCTGCTGCCACCAGGGGAAGAATACATCATCCACGGAACGGAAGATTTCATGGCGGGCTGCCTTGACAAACACCCGCTGTCCTTGGGGAACCCGGCTGATGAAGGCTTCCTGGGGGCGAGGCATCACGGCCGCGTCATGTTCTGCCGTGAAGAGCAGGACGGGACAGGAGATCTTTTCCGGCTGACCGGAGGCCAGAATCTTTCGCGTGACCCCGGCGGCTTCCCGAACCCAGGCATAGGAGGGAACGGAATTCTGAAACTCCTCCCGGGCGGCCTTGATGTCGTCATACCAGGTGAAACGGTTGAGATCCGTGGCATGAGAGGTGGCGAAATCCTCGGGCCCGGAATAGGGTTTCATGAAGAAGGGATAGCGCTTTGCATGACCGCGAAGGCGGGCAGAACCACAGATGGTGTTGACGACTCCCCGGGGAAGACCGGAAAGATTCGGGGCAATCATGGGGGCATTGAGCACAGCACGATCGAAGATGCCCGGATACTGTTCCAGGAACAGGGCGGCCACCGCACCGCCCATGGAATGGGAAAAGAGGAACCAGGGCCTGGGGAAAGGCTTCAGCACCTGTTCCACGACCGTGCGGAGATCGGAAATGTATTCGCTGAAATGATCCACATGAGTGACGGACAGGGGAGTTACCTCCGGATCGCGCCAGGAACGGCCGTGACCCCGCTGATCATAGGAAACAACGCTGAAGCCGTTTGTCAGCAGGGAATAGATCAGCTCGGAATACTTCAGCGCGTTTTCCGTGAACCCATGCAGCACGAGGACGGTTCCTTTCGGATGATCCGCCGGCCAGGTTTCGGTATAAAGTTCCTTTCCGTCCGACGTTTTCAGCATCCGCACAGTCGAGATTTCATTCAGGGCAGGAAGCACCTGCTCATTCATCACAGCGGCATAATCCGCACCGGAGGGGATCAACCCCAGGGCGTTGGCGGCTTCAACTTTTTTCATGGAACATACTCCTTTCTGGTCAGGGAAAGCTACCCTTTCGTTTTGAACTGTTTCCGGATGCGATAGGGGTTATACATGGTTTGCGGCGTGTTGACGGGAATGGAAAGGCTGCGATTCCTGGTGACATTCAGCACGA
>CADBLV010000277.1 GCA_902795555.1 uncultured Eubacteriales bacterium
TCTTCTTTTGAAAGGAATGAAGACCACAAGCTTCTTTATGGAGCGGGATCTCCTCAGCATACTTTTGGTAGCCATCGCCATTTACGCCTTGTTTACCATAGTATGGCAAATGATTTTAGCACGAAGGAAAGAAGCGTAAAACACAAAACTCCTGCAGGGCTCACACATCACCTGCGGGAGTCTTTCTATGCTGATCCGGAACCGGATGCTGATCGAATAATCCGCGCCGATGTCAATCCGCTCCACCAGCCGCGCGATGATCATCTTCCTGGTTTCCGAATCCGCTTCATCGAAGGCTTCTGCCCAGGAAACCAGATCTCCGATCTCACGCCCCGCTTCTTTGCTCTGTTCTTTTTCCTGTTCCATTATGACCTTGGCGTCTTGCTCCGTCTTTTCTCTGTACTTCGGCATCATGGAGTTCACGATGGAGGTGTCCAGGCTGTTCTCCCCGGTCAGGGCTTTGATTGCCTGTTCCCTCCAGCGCGTTGATCTGTTTATGGGCCTCAAAGTACAGTTTGGTTCTATATCGTTTCAGATTGCAGGCCTGTTTTTTCAATCCATGTTCATATCCGTCTCGATTTTCTTTACCGATGAGCCACAGCACATTTTTTATGTTATAATCTGTTCAAGTACTCAAACAAATGGTTGGAAAGGAGTGCTGGTATGGAGTTGGCGAAAGAGATTGAGGAACTTGCTTTGAACTTTGAAGCGTGTCACAAAACACTTTCTGCTATGGGTGACGAAACGCGGCAGCATATCATCCTGGAAATGATGCGCATGGATTATCATGGTTCCCGTGTGCCTGATATTACAGAGAAGACGAAGCTCTCCCGCCCTGCTGTATCCCACCATCTGCAGATCCTGAAGGATGCGGGGATTGTAAAGATGCGCAAGGAAGGCACGATGACCTATTATTATCTGGATCCGGATATGGAATCCTTCACCCGGCTGAGCGATGCGCTGCTGCAGGCTGTCCGGATCTGCGAGAATCTGCCTGACCGCAGCGGTGAGGTATAAACGGTATGATTGAGAAAGAACTGTTCAGCAGCTATTCGATTGATGAAAAGAAGCTGATGGCTTACGGATTTCAGCCGGCAGGCAGTACACTTGTCTACGCGCAGGAGCTTCCCGAGGAAAACTTCCGGATCATCATCACCTATGACCGGGCGTTCTCCGGAAAGATCATTGATCTGGCCTTTGGAGAGGAATACGTAAACTTCCGGATGGAATCCGCCACAGGATTCAGTGCGGAGGTCGGGCAGAAGTTTGAAGCCCTGCTTCTGGACATTCGGGAGAAATGCTGCAAGAACCGGTACTTTCAGACCGAACAGGCCAGGCGAATCAACGAGTACATCTATGAAACCTATGACGTGATGCCGGAATTCCTGTGGCCGAACATTCCCAGCTATGCGGCTTTCCGCCGGAAACAGGGCGGAAAGTGGTTTGCAGTGATCGGCAGTGTTCCCCGCTGCAAGGTCGATCCCATCTCCATGTCCTCACAGGACGTGGAAGTGATCAATGTGAAGGCGGACAAGGATCAAATCAATACCCTGCTTTCCCGGGGTGGCATCTATCCAGCCTTTCACATGAATAAAAAGTGCTGGGTTTCGATCATATTCGATGAGACGCTGGCGGACACTGACATCAGGCGCATGGTTGATGAAAGCTATGAAAGCCTGTAATACGGAGGAAAAAGAAGATGGGACATTGCAGCTGGGCTTATGTGAATGACCGGGAGCGGTACTATCATGATGCGGAATGGGGTGTCCCGGGGCATGACGACCGGCAGATGTTCGAGTACCTGACGCTGGAAAACCTGCAGTGCGGCCTTAGCTGGGATCTGATGCTGAAAAAGCGGCAAATCTTCAGGCAATGCTTTGAAAATTTTGAATACGACAGGATCGCCGCCTACACGGAAGATGACGTTCGGCGGATCCTGAGTACGGAGGGCATGCTGAAATCCGAACGCAAGATTCGTGCCGTGATCCATAATGCGCAGTGCTATCAGAAAGTACGGGCGGAGTTCGGCAGCTTTTGCAATTACCTGTGGGCATATACGGATGGGAAAACCATCGTTTATGAAGGTCATGCTGAAGGCCGCGTTCCGGTCAGCAACGGTCTGTCCGACA
>CADBLV010000278.1 GCA_902795555.1 uncultured Eubacteriales bacterium
CCCCTCCCCCACGTTGGGGCAGGCATGGCTGTGCACCACGTCCAGCAGCACCCGGATGCCCATGCCGTGGGCCTTGTTGATCAGGTATTTCAGGTCTTCCGGCGCGCCGTACCAGTGAGCGGCCGCAAAGAAATTGGTCACCTGGTATCCGAAGCTGCCGTAATACGGATGCTCCTGAATCGCCATCAGCTGAATCGTGTTGTATCCCAGATGGGCAATCCGTTCCAGAATCCCGTCCGCGAATTCCCGATAGGTACCGATGCCCTCCTTGTCCTGGGCCATGCCCACGTGCGCCTCATAAATCAGCGGGGCATCGGGCTTCTTTTGCAGGAAGTCCGCGTCGGTCCAGGGAAATGCCTCTTCCGGAGCCCAGACCTGGGTGCACAGCCGCTTGAATTCCTCGTCCATGCTGACTTTCACGCTGTAAGCCGGCAGCCGTTCAAACCATTCGTCTCCCTTGCGCACCCACAGTTTCACATACTGCCCGTGCTTCAGGGCGTCCTTTCCTTCCAGGACAATTTCCCAGTTTCCGTTTTCGATGGCCGTCAGGGGATGGCTGTCCCGATCCCAGTCGTTGAAATCGCCGATCAGCCGAACCTCATCCGCCCCGGGCATCCATTCCCGGAAAACCCATCCGGTTTCCGTCCGGTGGAATCCGAAATACAGATGGCCGTTGGCAAAATCCGTCAGGGTCTCCGCCCCGCCGGCAATCTGCCACCGTCTTTCCTTGAAACGGTTCATCCGCAGCTCCAGGTCACCCGTGTGGGGCGCCAGCCACGGATCAATCGCGGTGATCTCGTAGGGGGGACACAGTTTTCGAATATCCATGCGCTTTTCCTCCTTCTGATCGGGTTGCCTCCGGCGCGGCGCGCCGTTCCCAGGCCTTCTTACGGGTTCAGCCCCGCGGTCGCGACAGCGGAAACCGCGCCGTCCGCCCCGTATTCATACGTCACCTCGCCCGCTCCCTCGCGGTTTGTCACGCGCTGGCCCGAAGCGTCCAGGAACCTCTCCCGGATTACTTTTCCGTCCCGGATCGTCTGCACCAGCGTTACATATCCCCCGTCCGTCACGACAGCGTTCCCTTCCGTGTCATATCGGGTGATCTGCTTTTCATTTTCCGAAGGATACCGGATTTCCTCCCGGGCATATCCCGTTCCCCGATCCGTCATCCTTCCGTCCGTTCCGTAATACCGCCGCGCCGTCTCCCGGCCCTTGTCGTCCCGCGTAATCTCGCAGGAACTCCATCCGTCCGGACACAGGGCGGGGCTGCCGTCCGCGTGCTGATAGGACACGCCGGTCACCTGGTTTTTTTTGTTCACCTTCTGGATCATCGTCGCGTATCCCATCTGCGTATCCACGGGCTTCCCCGCCGCGTTCAGATAGGTCCGTCCGGTGAGGGTCGTCCCGCGATAGTCGCATTCGATCGCCGCGTATCCCAGCGCAGGCACGACCGTCCGCTTCTTGTCCGTTCCGTAATAGGACAGCCGCCGCAGGCTGCCGAAGCTGGTGTAGGACATGGCCAGTCGCGCGTATTTCCAGGCGTTCATCGTCAGCTGGCCCTCCGCGTCCAGATAGCGGATCTCGGTAATCCGCTTCTTCGCGTCCCGGGTCACGCTCCGGCCGGAATATCCTCCGGCTGTTTCGAAGGGATTCCCCTCCGCGTCCTCATATCGCTCGGTCACGGTCTTCCCGCTGTATTCAAACGTAACCGCCGCATATCCCTCAGGTCCCGCCACGGACATGTTGCTCTCGTCCACCCATGTCCGCCGCACCACTTTTCCGCCTTTTTTTTCGTCCACGGCCTTCGGTTCCGCCGCCGCCCCGAGCAAAGCGACGCACATGCAAAGGATCAGCAGCGCCGCTGTCCATCGTTTTCCGTTCATCCGGCCTCCGTCCATTCTGTCGTTGTCTGGTTAAAGTATATCAAAAAACCGCCGCAAAAACAACCCGTGAAAAGGTTATGTCTTCGCTTTTTCGCGCTTCCGTAAGAACCGGGAGGTGCCGATCACAATCGCGCATCCCACAGCGCACAGCACGCCCAGGGCAATCCATCCTGCCCCCGACAGGGGCTGAAGCAGAAATACATGCCGGAAAAGCAGGCACGCCCCGGCGAATCCGGCCGCGATCGCCGCCAGCAGCACGCTTCGCAGGCGGGTCAGGGGGAGGCAGGTGAGCGCCAGCACAGCATAGCTGATCACGCCGGCCGTCACGGTGGCGATCGTGGAGCACATTCCCCGATCCCATCCGAATCCGCTCAGAGCCATTGCGGCCGAGGCGCACACGGTGATGGCGATGCCTCCCGGCAAAGCCTTTTCCACCACGCTCCGCAGAAAGCGTCCGCGAATCCGCTGATCGTTCGGCTCCAGCGCCAGGAAGAACCCGGGAATCCCCACCATCGTGGAGGAAACCAGGGTCATCTGAATCGGCTGGAAGGGATAAGCTCCCGGGAAAAACAGCATCAGCACGCTCAGCCCGAAGCTGAACAGCGTCTTCATCAGGAACAATCCCGCCGCCCGGGTGATGTTGTTGATCACCCGCCGTCCCTCGGCGACGATCACGGGCATCACGCTGAAATTGCTGTCCAGCAGGGTCAGCTGCGCCGCGTGCCGGGCGGCGTCCGATCCCCCGGCCATCGCGATGGAGCAGTCCGCGGTTTTCAGCGCCGGAATGTCGTTCACGCCGTCCCCGGTCATGGCCACATGATGGCCCTTCCGCTTCATTGCCGCAACCAGGTCCTTCTTCTGCTCCGGCGTCACCCGTCCGAATACCGTATATCGCTCGCAGGCTTCCTCCAGCGCTTCCTCCGTGTCCAGCGTGGAGGCATCCACGGCGCTCTCCCATTCTGCCAGTCCCGCCTCCCGGGCAATCCGGCTGACAGTGGCGGGATTGTCTCCGCTGATAATTTTAACCGTCACGCCCTGGCTCCGGAAATATTCAAGGGTTTCCTTCGCGCCGGGCCGCACCTGATCCGTCAGGCAGCACAGGCCCAGGATCCGGCGCACCGACGGAATCACTTCCTCCGAAACCATGCCCTGGCCTTCCGCCAGGACCATCACGCGTTTTCCGTCCTCCGCCAGCTGGTTCACCCGCTCCCGCACATTCGGCGGAAACCGGTCCTTCAGCACAAATTCCGGCGCCCCTAAAATAAGCGCGGTTCCGTCGCCGAAGGTCGCCACGGATTTCTTCCGTTCGCTGGAAAAGGGCAGAACGCTCCGGGGCTTTTCCGTTCCCGGCGTCACGGCCTTCCGCAGGGCATCCAGAGTTCCGCTCCGCTCGTCAAATGCTCCCAGGATCCGGGACAGCGCTGCCCGCGTTTCCTCCTCGCTGGCCTCCACGCCCTCAATCAGGTCAACCGTCATTTCCCCTGTGGTAATCGTGCCCGTTTTGTCCAGACAGAGCACGTCCGATCGGGCCAGCGTCTCAATCCCCGCCAGCTCCTGAACCAGCGTCTTCCGCTGTCCCAGCCGGATCACGCCCACAGCCATGGCCACGCTGGTCAGCAGGATCAGCCCCTCCGGAATCATCCCGATCATGGCTGCCACAGAGGAAGGAACCGCCTCCGCGACGGCAATTTTGCTGATCAGTGTCTGCTTGAGAAACAGCAGAATGCCCAGCGGTACCAGCACCATGCTGTCAAATCGGATCAGACGGTTCAGTTCTTCCATCAGCCGGGATCCGGGACGGGCGGTTTTCCGCGCCTCCCGCGTCAGCCGTCCCGCATAGCTCTCGTCTCCGACATAAACCATCTGGGCCACCAGCCGTCCTTCGGTAATATAGCTTCCCGAATACAGCCAGTCGTTCAGCCCTTTGGGAATGGCGTCGCTCTCGCCGGTCAGCAGGCTTTCCATGGCGCTGCCGGCTCCGGATACGACCACGGAATCCGCCGTCACCTGGTCGCCGGCCCGCAGGATGGTTAAATCCCCGGCCACCGTCTCCTCGCTGCGCAGGGCCGTCTCCGCTCCCCCGCGGATCACATGAACGGTCGGCGCGTTCAGCACCTGGAGCTCCTGAATCGTCTTCTGTGCCCGGTATTCCTGGATGGTTCCGATCAGGATGTTGGCAATCACAATCGCCAGAAACAGCATGTTCCGATAGCTTCCCACGGCCAGCAGACATGCCGCCAGGGCGAAGTTCAGGAAATTGAACAGCGTAAAGGTGTTCCGGGCCAGAATCTTCCCGATGGATTTCCCTTCTTCTTCCGTCATGATATTCCCGAGGCCCTGTCCGCGTTTTTCCGCGGCCTCAGCCTCCGTCAGGCCAGTCTCATCCGTATACCGGAAATCCGCCGGCAGCTCGTCCGGCAGCCGAAGCTTTTCGTCCAAGTTTCTGTCCCCCTCCGTTCCCGGATCGTTCCATAATGAAATGAAAAAGCCCGGAACCCATTGAAACAACGTGCTCCAGGCCAGAGCTGATAGCCAGATTCGAACTGGCGACCTCATCCTTACCAAGGATGCGCTCTACCGACTGAGCTATATCAGCACGTTGTCTTTCGACAACGAACGTATATTA
>CADBLV010000279.1 GCA_902795555.1 uncultured Eubacteriales bacterium
GCCGCCGCCGGTTCTCCCAGCCGCTTCAGGCTCAGATTCCGGGCCGCTGTTTCCACGATGATCGCCAGGTTCCGCCCGGGCCGGACGGGCACCTGCTGACGGGGAACGTGGACTCCCATGATTTCGATCGTATGCTCTGCGAGCCCCAGCCGGTCGAGCTCCTGATGATCCTCCGCGTTTTCCAGCTCGATGACCAGGTCAATCGTTTTGCTGACGCTGACCGCGCCCACCCCGTACATGGCCCGGACGTCGATGATGCCGATGCCGCGGATTTCCATCAGATGGCGGATCTTTTCCGGACAGGTCCCGATCAGCCGGTCATCGGAGATCCGGCAGATGTCCACCAGATCATCCGCCACCAGCTGATGCCCGCGCTTGACCAGCTCCAGGGCGGCCTCACTCTTGCCGACGCCGCTTTTCCCGCTCAGCAGCACGCCGATGCCGTACACATCCAGCAGCACCCCGTGATACATGAGATGAGGCGCCAGCTGCCGGTTCAGATACCGCAGGGCGGAGAAGGTAAATTTGGAGGTCGATTTCGGATATCGGAATACATGCACCCCGTTTTTCCGGGCGGCCTGAAGCAGCTCTTCGGGCGCATCCAGGCCGCGGCAGATCACCACGCAGGGGATCGGATAGGAGAAAAAGGCGTTCAGCACCTCCCGGCGCCCGTCGGGGCTCAGCTGATCCAGATAGGCCATTTCCGTTTTTCCGATCACCTGGGGGCGTTCAAAGGCGAAAAAGGTATAGAATCCGCAAAACTGCATGCCCGGACGGTTCAGGTCCGGGGTGGGGATGTCCCACTCCGTCCGGGGAGCGTCCACCAGGCATTCCAGATTCAGCTTTTCCGCAAAATCAGAAACAAGAATCAATCCCGCCTTCGCCTCCGTTCATGCCTTCGCTTTCGTTTCATGCCTTCGCTGCCGTTCATGCCTTCGCCTCTTCGGCCTTTGCGAAATGCGCTTCCAGATATCGGGCGACCCCGTCCTCCTGATTGGAGGGACAGACCGCGCCGCAACGGGAAAGGAGCTCCGGCCGGGCGTTGGCCACGCAGACGGAGAGCCCGCAGAGAGAAAGCATGCTCCAGTCGTTCAGGCTGTCGCCGAAGGCGGCGGCCTCCGAGGGAGGGATGCCGAATCCGGCCAGCACGTCTCCCAGGGCGATCCCCTTGGTGGCCCGGGGCGGATTAAACTCCAGAAACCAGGGCTTCGAACAGGTCACAGAAGCCTCTCCCGCGAAGGCTTCCTGCGCCACGGGCAGCAGGGCCGCGATCTTTTCGGTGTCGTCCATCATCAGGAATTTAAAGCTCGGATCATGGACGAAAGCGGCCAGATCCGCCACATATTCCCCCTTCAGCATCGAAGAGGCGGCATAGGCGTCCGCGTAGTGACAACGGCGGTTGAAATAAAACCGGGCGTCGTCGTAGGTCTGGGTGTAGCATCCGTGTTCCTGCCCGAAGGCGATGATGCGCCGGGCTGTTTCCAGGGGAAAGGTCTCCCGGCGAATCAGCGAATGGTCCTTCGCATTCCAGATTTCCGCCCCGTTGCAGGCGATATACAGATCGGCGCAGCCGATCTGCTCCACAAAGGGAAGCATGCTGGGACGGGAACGGCCGCTGGCCGGGATGATCCGAACCCCCTGATCCCGCAGGCGGCGAAGCACCGACACCGTGTAATCAGAGATGCTCAGATCATCCCGCAGCAGCGTATCATCCAGATCGAAGGCAACCGCTTTGAGCGTCTTCATGCCTGTGAAAACCTCCGCAGACGGCATTAAGCCAGGGGCAGGCCGTCCACGGCGGCCTTCTCGGCGGGAATGCAGGCTGTGAAGCGGGCCATGTAGCGATCAAACCCTGCCTCGTCGGCGGGATCCGGCGCCAGCGTGGACTGGGGCATGCCGGCAAACACGGCTTCGTCCAGATAATCCTCCAGGGTCTGGCCTTCCTTTTTGTGAACCATATAGGCCGCCAGCACCGCAATGCCCCAGGCGCCGCCCTCCCCGGCGGTTTCCATGACTGTCACCGGGGCATGGATCGCGGCGGCCAGGATGCTCTGGGCGATGCCCGGCGTCTTGAACAGGCCCCCGTGCCCATACACCCGGTCGATGGCCACGTGCTCGGCATTCATGATTTCCATGCCGTATTTCAACGTCGCCATGCTGGCATAAATCTGCGCTTTCATGAAGTTGGCCAGGTTCATCTTCGCGTCGGGCATGCGGACGAAGATCGGCCGCCCCTCGGCCAGGCCTGTCACGGGCTCGCCGGCGAAGTAGTTGAAACTCACCAGACCGCCGCCGTCGCGCTCGGCCTTCGCGGATTGCTCAAACAGCTTTGTAAAGGTTTCCCCGGCGGGAGCGTCAAAGCCCATCAGCTTCGCGAACTCCCGGAAAAGCCCGACCCAGGCGTTGATATCGCTGGTGCAGGAATTGCAGTGCACCATGCCCACCGGCTTCCCGGTCGGCGTTGTGACGATATCGATTTCCGGATGCACTCTGGAGAGCGGCTTCTCCAGCATGATCATGCTGAAAATCGAAGTCCCGGCGCTGACGTTCCCCGTGCGCACGCGGACGCTGTTGGTGGCGGTCATGCCCGTCCCCGCGTCGCCTTCCGGCGGGCACACCGGGCAGCCGGCCTTCAGATCGCCTTCGGGATCCAGATATCGGGCGCCTTCCTCCGTCAGGGCTCCCGCGTTCTCCCCGGCGCAGAGCACCTTCGGCAGAATGTCGCGCAGCTTCCAGGGATAGCCCCTGTCCGCA
>CADBLV010000280.1 GCA_902795555.1 uncultured Eubacteriales bacterium
CCCAGCGCATCCGTGAGCTTCTCCCGGGAGGCAGCCTCGTACCGTATTTTTCGAATGCTTCCGAAGTGTTTGTAACGCGGAATCTCGAGGCCGGAGCAACCTGGTCTGTGCAGGCTCCGCTTTTCGTCGCCGGCGATTCAGGCCTCGGGCGCATCGTGGAAGCCTGCGCTGCCTTCCCGGATGCGGATTTCGATCGCGTCGTCAAAACCTATACGCAGCTTCCTGCTCATCTGGAGCAGCCCGTTTATGACCTGGCCCTCTCCGCGGCCTCCGCCGGCGCCACGCCCTATGAGCAGGCCCTGGCGATCCAGACCTTCCTCTCCCGCGGTTTCCGCTACACGCTGGAGGTGGATCGCCAGCCGGAAAATCAGGATTTTGTGACCCGTTTTCTTCTGGAAACAAAAGAAGGATACTGCACGTATTTCGCTTCCGCCATGACGATCCTGTGCCGTATGGTCGGCCTCCCCGCCCGCTATGTCGAAGGCTATCTGGCCGATCCGGATGAGACCGGAAACTGTCTGGTGACGGGGTATTCCGCCCACGCCTGGACGGAGGTCTATTTCAGCGGCTTCGGGTGGCTCACCTTCGATGCCACCCCTGCCCACAGCGCCTCGGATCATTCGGAAAACGCCGCTCCCTCCGCTGTTCCGACGCAACCGGCAACGGCCACGCCCGATCCCGTCGAAGAGCCCACGGAGGAACCGGCATCAACCCCTGCTCCGGAGTCTGTCACCCCCGAGCCCGAATGGATCACACCTTCGCCGCCTCCCGCGTCCCCAGCTCCGCCGGAAGTCCCTCCGACCTCCCGTGCTGCAGGCCCCGGTTCTGCGCTTCTCTGGCTTCTGCTGCCCGCGGCGATCGCCGCCCTGGCGCTGAGAATCTATTTCACCGCCCCGACCGTCCGGGCTCGCCGGGCTGCCTCCGAAAGTGACCGGTTTGAAATCTGGGCGCAGGATCTCTTTGAGCTGCTCCGCGCTGAAAACCGGGTTCGTGCCAGAGGAGAAACCCTCATGGCCTTCGGCAGTCGGGTCGATGCGTCCCCGCGCTTCTCTGTCAGTCTTTCCCCCTGTGTGGAGTGCATCTCCCTGATCCATTATTCCCGTGTCCAGCCTCTGGAAAGCGACACGGCTCTTCTCCGGGAAACCGCCCGCACGCTGCGCCGGGAGCTTTCAGCCCCTTCCCGGCTGCGCTATTTCCTTCGCCGGATCTTCCTTCCCCGTTCCCGCCGGGATTATGCTGCCTCTTCGGCATCCTCTTCGTAAAGTCGTCACAGATAGGGAATCATATCGCTCAGACGGTTGAAAATCAGATCGGGATGAACATCGGAGGTTTCAACGTCCTTCATGGTCGCCTCCCCGGAAAGCACCAGGATGCCGGTAAGGCCGTGGCGGACCCCGGTGGCCACGTCCGTATACAGCCGGTCTCCCACCATGGCCAGTTCCGGCTTTGTAAGGCCTGTGCGCGCCAGGGCTTCGTCCACGATGCCCTGATAGGGTTTGCCGAGAATCACGTCCGGATCTCGGCCCGTGCTTTTCTCAATCAGTGCCATAAAGGATCCTACATCCGGAATAAACCCCGTTTCCGTCGGACAGTTGATGTCCGGATGGGTTGCGATATAGGGCAGTCCGTTCCGGATCAGATCGCAGGCCATGCAAAGCCGGTCATATTGCAGCGTGGTATCGAAAGCCAGCAGCACATAGTCCGGATCTTCATCCTGAATATTCAGCCCCATTCCTTCCAGCTCCGCCCGAAGGTCGGGATTTCCCATCAGAAAGCATCGGCCTTCCGGGAAATGCTGCAGGCAGTAATGCGCGGCGGCGTGTCCGGAGGAAATCACATCGCGGTATTCCTCGGGAACCCCCATGCCTTCCAGCTTCCGCGTATAAGCTGCCGCGGACCGGGAGGAATTATTGGTCAGAAACCGGGCTGTCCGCCCGGTTCTGCGCAGGGCCTCCAGAAAATCCAGCGATCCGTCGATCAGCCGGTTCCCCAGATAGAAGGTTCCGTCCATGTCCAGCAGGAAGCATCGGATCGGCCGCAGCATGTTTCGGATGCCTTCTCCGTCCGGGAATCCCGCCGCATCATGCCGGGTCGGGGTCTTCCCCGCTTCTCCGCCTCCGCGGAAGGGGCGATTTTTTTCTTCGTTCATGCTTTCACTCCGTACAGTTCATTCATCAGTTTTTCCGCCGTTTCCCCCAGAAGGCCCAGATCCCACAGGAGGCTGGACGTGAGATACTTGTCCCGGATTTCCCGGCTGCCTTCCAGGGCGTCCAGCGTGTCCTGGCGGGACAGCTTCAGATCGGCGGGAACAAGGGGCATGCCGCATTTTTTCATCAGCGCGTACACTGTTTCGCGGGGAGGCAGCTCCTCCCGGATGATGGTTCGGATCTCCTCCCAGTGGGCCAGAATGATCTCCAGCCGCGCCTGCCAGTTTTCTGGGCTGTTTTTTCGGATTTTTCGCTCGATGGCCAGCACGGTGGGTGTCACAACCCCGAAGATTTCTCCCATCCGCTTCTCCCAGGCTTCCTGAGAATAGGCGGCGATCGCTGCCTTTGCGCGGCTTTCGTCCACCTTTTCCATGTTCAGCATGTTTTCATAGATCCACAGCGTGCAAAGGGTACCTACGCCGACCTGAATCCCGTGCAGATCGGAGGGTTTTCCCCGCTGCAGCGCCTGCATCTCCCACAGATGGCTGAAATAATGTTCCAGGCCGCTGGCCGGGCGGCTGATTTCCGCGAAGGCCATGGAGATTCCGCTGATCACCAGCCCTTCCAGCACGGCTTTCAGGGCCTCCGGATCCCGACGCATCAGCCCGTCTGCCTGGTCCACGATCTTCTTCAGGCATCCCCGCACCATTCCGGCGATCTCCTCGCAATAGGCATCCCCGTAAACCAGGTGGCTGATCCGCCATTCACAGATGGACACATACTTGGCCAGCATGTCGCCCAGCCCGGCCTGCAGCATGATGTCCGGCGCGGTGGCCAGAATATCCGTGTCCGCGATGATCGCCTCTGGACACGCGTTATACAGGCTCACTTTCAGCCGGTTCTGAATCATGGATGCGGAGTTGGAACAGTATCCGTCCATGGACGGCGCTGTGCAAACAACCATGCTGGGCAGTCCGCACGCATGGGCCATCACCTTGCAGCAGTCGTTGATCACGCCGCTTCCAACCGCCACGATAACGTCGCAGGCGGGATCCATCGCCATGGTCAGGGCGCCCATGGCCCATTCATCCGGCTCCATTTTTCCTTCCCTTTCGGGAAATACGAATTCCGTCGCGGGGATACCGGCGTCCCGCAAAACGGCCCGCACCTTCTCTCCGGCGGCTTTCTCGGTGTTTGAATCCATGACGATCATCGGGTGTCGTCGTTTCCGGAGGAAAAGGGCTTCCGGAAGCGTGTTCACGGCTCCCGCTCCGGCCCGGAAAAAGCGCAGGCCGCATCGGTGAATCTTTCCGCATGAACAGGCGATGCCTTCCTCCCGCGTCAGTTCCGCCAGCGTCATCTCGCTCAGATGTTTTTCCATGAAATTCACTTCTCCTTTTTTCTTCTGTGTCCTTACAGGTTCACGTCTGTCATTCCCGCGAACGGAATAGGCCTCCTTCAGCTGTGAAAAACAGGTTTCAGGGCAGGATAGATCCGGCTGTAAAGCCCGAACGCCTTCTCATAGGCGTCCCGGTTCTTCTCCTCCGGCAGGATTTCCCGCTCGATTTTCAGCACGCCGACGGCTTCCTCCGCGTTTTGATACCATCCCGCGCCGATCCCCGCGATCAGCGCGGCTCCGTAGGCGCCTCCTTCCGAGGCGGCGGACAGGGTCACCACCGGAATACCGAAGATATCCGCCTGCATCCGGAGAAACAGCGTCCCCTTCGCCCCTCCGCCGGAGGCCGCCGCGCTGCTGACAGTCGTGAAAGTCCGATAAATATCTACGATCTGCCGCAGGGAATAAACGATTCCTTCCATCACGGCCCGAATCATGTCGCTCTGGCTGGTGTTCAGGCTCAGGCCGTACAGCACGCCCCGGGCCCGGTCGTCCGGCCAGGGGCATCGTTCCCCGCTCAGGTAGGGGGCAAAAACCACGCCGCCGGCCCCGGGCGGAGACTTTTCCGCCAGGGCGGACATCAGGTCGAAAGCGTCTGCCTCCGTTTTTCTCGCTTCTTCCCGGATGTTTCCGCATGCTTCATCCCGGAACCACCGCAGCGCGCCTCCGGCGGTCTGGGTGGCCCCAAAGCTCATATACGATCCCGGTGTCACGCCGCAGAAGGCCTGCAGTTTCCCTTCCGGATTTGGGGTATATCGCTCAAATCCCATGGAAACATTGCCCGCGGTCCCGATCACGGAGCCCACCCGGCCTTCCCGGATCAGGCCGCTGCCGAAGGACTGTACCACGGCGTCCCCGCCCCCCGCAAAGCAGGGCGTTCCTTCCCGAAGGCCTGTCGCCGCGGCTGCCCCGGCCGTCACCCGTCCGGCAGGCGCCGTGCTTTCCGCGGTCCGGGGAAACAGGGAAAGGTCCAGTCCCAGGGCCTGAATCAGAGGTTCGCACCACCGGCGGTTTCGGGTGTCAAACAGACCTGTCCCGGAGGCTTCCGACACATCCATGAGGATCTCCCCCGTCAGGCAGTATCGCAGATAATCCTTCGGGCACAGGAACACGGTTATCTTCCGGAAGCACTCCGGCTCCTCCTCCCGAAGCCACAGCAGTTTCCCGCCTGTATATCCGGCCAGCATCACGTTGTTGGTCATCGAAAGCAGCGATTCCCTTCCGCCGGCGATTTCCTCGATCTTTCTGCATTGAGGCGCCGTCCGCTGATCGCACCAGAGGATCGATTTCCGCAGCACCTTCCCGTCCCGGTCCAGGGGAACCAGTCCGTGCATCTGGCCGGAAAAGCCGATCCCGTCGATCTCCTCCGGACGGATGTCCGATGTTTCGAAAATCC